>JAUYMV010000634.1 GCA_030698645.1 Mesorhizobium sp. | reverse complement strand
GAAACGGCCGGTCGAGCGGTTCTGCGCCCCGGTGAAGGCGCCCTTCTCGTGGCCGAACAGTTCCGACTCGATCAGGTCGCGCGGGATGGCGGCCATGTTGATGGCGACGAACGGTCCGTTGCGGCGGCGGCCATATTCGTGCAGCGCGCGCGCCACCAGTTCCTTGCCGGTGCCGGACTCGCCCGAGATCATCACGGTGAGATCGGTCTGCATCATGCGCGCCAGCATGCGGTAGATGTCCTGCATGGCGGCCGAGCGGCCGACCAGCGGCATCGATTCGGGCTGGTCCTCCGGCCGCTCTACTTGCGGGGCCCGCTTCGGCTCCGACAGCGCGCGATTGACGATGTTGAGCAGTTCGGTCAGGTCGAAAGGCTTCGGCAGGTATTCGTAGGCGCCCTTCTCGGAGGCGCGGATCGCCGTCATGAAGGTGTTCTGCGCGCTCATCACGATGACCGGCAGATCGGGGCGCGCCTTCTTGATGCGTGGCAGCATGTCGAAGGCGTTCTCGTCCGGCATGACGACGTCGGTGATGACCAGGTCGCCCTCGCCGGCCGACACCCAGCGCCACAGCGTCGCGGCGTTCGAGGTGACGCGCACCTCATGCCCGACCCTGGACAGCGCCTGGCTGAGGACGGTGCGAATGGCAGCGTCGTCGTCCGCGACCAGGATGTTCCCGCGTGTCGTCATCGTCCAAAACCTCCGTCCGGGTCGTATCCGAGGGGAAGGGAGCCTTCCTTCCAGGCCGGCATCAGAATCCGGAATGTCGTGCCGCGCGGCGATGACTCGCATTCGATGATGCCGCCATGCTCGCCGACTATTTTTGCAACCAGCGCGAGACCGAGGCCGGAGCCGTTCTGCTTGGTGGTGATGAAGGGGTCGAACAGGATCGGCAGGATGTCTTCCGCGACGCCCGAGCCATTGTCCTGAACGCAGAATTCGAGTGGAAGCGAGACGCGGTCCGACGTGCCGGGAACCGACAGGCGGATGCCGGGCCGGAATGCCGTCGACAGCTTGATCTCGCCGCCCGGATCGTTGCCGATCGCCTCGGCCGCGTTCTTGACCAGATTGAGGAAGACCTGGACGAGTTGGTCGCGGTTGGCGAAAACCGGCGGCAGGCTGGGGTCGTATTCCTCGACGATGCGGATGCGGCTGGCAAAACCGTTGCGGGCGATCGCCTTCACGCGGTCGAGCACGACGTGGATGTTGACTGGATAGCGTTCGATCGGCCGCTCGTCGGAGAATATCTCCATGCGGTCGACGAGCGAGACGATGCGGTCGGTCTCCTCGGTGATCAGCCGGGTCAACTGCCGGTCTTCGTCGGGCACCACGCTTTCGAGAAGCTGGGCGGCGCCGCGGATGCCCGACAGCGGGTTCTTGATCTCGTGCGCCAGCATGGCTGCAAGTCCGGTGACAGAGCGCGCCGCGCCGCGATGCGTCATCTGCCGGTCGATCTTCTCGGCCATCGAGCGTTCCTGCAGCATCACGACGACCGAGCCCGGCATTTCCACCACCGGCGCCACATAGATGTCGACGATCTTGTCCATGCCGATGCGCGGCGAGGATATGTCGACGCGGTATTCGTTGACGGGCGCGCGGCGCTCGCGGACCTGATCGACCAGTGTCAGGAGCGGGCTTCCAAATGGCACGAAATGGTCAAGCGTGTTGCGCGCGAGGATCACCGCGCTCGACTTGAAGAAATCCTCCGCATCGGCGTTGGCGAAGGTGATGTGACCATCGGGGCCTATCATAACAACGGGATGACGGATCGTGTTGAGCACGATCTGCGCCGCGTCCGCCGACTGCTTGCGGATCGACGGTTGAACGCTCATGCGGCGACCGCCTCGTCGGATGCGGCATGGTCGCCGGAGAAGGCGGCGAGCAGGGCCTGGGTCACCAAGACCGGGTCGGTGCCGGTCATCACCGCGGCGCGCAGCGCGTCCGGCGTTTCGGGGGCATGGCGGTCGAGATACCAGCCGAGATGCTTGCGCGCCTGGCGCAGGCCCGGCTCGCGGCCATAGAAGGACAGCATGTCCTGGTAGTGGGCGACGACATAGGCGGCGAGCGTGTCGGGCGAATCGGGCGCCGGCTCGCCATCCTGGCCCGCGATCTCGCCCGCGAGCCACGGCGCGCCGTAATGCCCGCGACCGATCATGACGGCGTCGGCGCCGGAACGGGCAAGCATCGCGGCGGCATCATGCGCCGAACGTCCGTCGCCGTTGGCGACGAGCGGGACCGAGATCGCCGCCCTGACGGCTGCGATGGCCAGCCAGTCGGCCTTGCCGGCGTAGAACTGGCAGCGCGTGCGGCCGTGCACCGTGACCATGCGGACCCCGGCCTGTTCGGCGCGACGCGCCAGTTCCGGCGCATTCAGCGACGTGTCGTCCCAGCCGAGGCGCATCTTGACGGTCACCGGCACGTCGACCGCGCCGACCACCGCTTCGATCAGGCGCACGGCGTGGTCGGGTTCGCGCATCAGCGCGGAGCCGCAATAGCCGCCCGTCACCTTCTTGGCCGGACAGCCCATGTTGATGTCGATGATGTCGGCGCCCTCGCCCGCCGCGATACGGGCGCCCTCGGCCATCCAACGGGCGTCTCGCCCGGCGAGTTGGACCATGTGCGGCCCGTTGCCGGCCTGGCGGATGCGGCGCGCCGATTCGGCGCTGCCCTTGGCCAGTTCGTTGCTGGCCACCATCTCGGACACCACCAGGCCGGCGCCATGCGCGTAGGCGCGGTCGCGAAACGGGCGGTCGGTGATGCCCGAAAGCGGCGCCAGGAAGACGCGGTTGCGCAGGCGCACGCCGCCGATGTGCAGGGGTTCACCGAGGAGTTCAGGAATAGGCATGCACAAAAACCGGGCATTCATTCATGTTGCCCAGTCTCTAGACATTTTCCGCACAGCGCGCAACGGGCAAGTGCCGTCATGTACGCATGGCAGGCCTTTGCGCTGGTCATGGGGGCCCGCCTGCTCTATCCGTTTTTGCCAGCAAAGAGGAGCCCTTGACGGCATGGACGTGCGAAAAAGAGCGGCGGTGGTGATCGTTGCGGCCGGCCGTGGCGAACGCGCGGGACTGGCCGATGGGCCGAAGCAATATCGCCGCATCGGCGGCAAGGCGGTGATCGCGCATACGCTCGACGTTTTCCTCGCGCACCCCGATGTCGATCGCATCGTGGTGGCGATTCATCCCGACGACGACGACCTTTTTTCCCGTGCGTTTCCCTCCGGCTCGACCCGCGTGACGACTGTCCACGGCGGACCGACGAGGCAGGACTCCACCCGCATCGCCCTGCAGGCGCTTCGCGCCGGCGCGCCGGACATCGTGCTCATCCACGATGCGGTGCGCCCCTTCGTGGACGCCGCAACCATCGACCGCACGATCGCGGCGGTCGGCCCGCGCCAGGCCGCGCTGCCGGCCCTCCCCGTGGCGGAAACCCTGAAGCGCGGCGAAGATGGGACAGTCGCCGAGACGGTCGACCGCGCGGGTCTCTACGGCGCGCAGACGCCGCAGGGCTTTCCATTCTGGCCGATCCTCGCGGCGCACGAAAAGGCCTTCACGCTCGGCAAGACGGACTATACCGACGACGCCTCCATCGCGGAGCGGGCCGGCATGGTGGTGAAGATCGTCGAAGGCTCGCCGGACAATGTCAAACTCACCTGGGCAAGGGATATTCTGATGGCGGATCAACGGCTTGGCAGGTCCGGCGAAGACTATCCCGACGTCCGCACCGGCAATGGCTACGACGTGCACGCCTTCGAGGACGGCGACGCCGTCATGCTGTGCGGCGTGAAAATCGCGCACGACCGAAAACTGTCCGGCCACTCCGATGCCGATGTCGGCCTGCACGCGCTGACCGACGCACTGCTCGCCACCTGCGGCGCGGGCGACATCGGCACGCATTTCCCGCCCTCCGATCCGCAATGGAAGGGCGCCGCCTCGCATCTCTTCGTCGAACATGCGGCCACGATCGTGCGCGCGCAGGGCGGCCGCATCGCCAATGCCGACGTGACGCTGATCTGCGAGGCGCCGAAGATCGGCCCGCACCGCGCGGCGATGACAGCGGCGCTCTCGGCGATGCTCGGCATCGCGCCGGAGCGTGTCTCGGTCAAGGCGACCACGAACGAACGGCTGGGCTTCATCGGGCGCGGGGAAGGCATCGCGGCGATCGCGACGGCGAGCGTCGTCTATCCGGGGGGCGTGCCGGAATGAGCGATATCACGAGCCTGGCCGACCGGTTCCTGGAGGCCTGCAAGCGCCGCGGCATCCTGGCCGCGACCGCCGAATCCTGCACCGGCGGCGGCATCATCGCCGCGCTGACCGACATTCCGGGCTCGTCGGCGGTGGTCGACCGCGGCTTCGTCACCTATTCCAACGAAGCCAAGCAGGACATGCTCGGCGTCTCGGCCGTCACGCTGGAGCGGTACGGCGCCGTGTCGGAGGCGACGGCGCGCGAAATGGCCGAAGGCGCGCTCGAACGTTCGCGCGCCGGCATCGCGCTTTCGGTGACCGGCATCGCCGGACCCGATGGGGGGTCGCAGGAAAAGCCCGTCGGACTGGTGTGGATCGGCATGGCGCGGACCGGCAAGCCGGTGATGGCGGAGCGCCATCAGTTCATCAATCTCGGACGGGATTTCATCCGGCGCGAGACGATCCGCGCCGCCCTGCTGATGGGGCTGGACGGTCTGGACGACGACGCTCAGGCCGGCTGAACGGCGCCCGGCGCTCCATAGATCGCGTTCGCCCGCGTTTCGAAGGCGCTGGAAAACATCCGGAAGGCGCGGTCGAAGACGGCGCCCATGACGGCGCCGAGAATGCGGCTCTTGAACTCGTAGTCGATGTGGAAGCGCACCTCGCAGCCGTCGCCGGCCGCCACGAAGCGCCAGCGGTTCTCCAGGTAGCGGAACGGCCCGTCGAGATATTTTACGTCGATGGCGAGATCGTCGGGCTTCAGCACCACCTGGCTGGAAAAGGTCTCGCGGATCGCCTTGTAGCCGATGCTCATGTCGGCGACGAGCACCGCGATCCCGTCGCGCTCCTTGCGCGAGCGCACCGTCAGCGCCTCGCACATCGGCAGGAATTCCGGATAGCGTTCGACGTCGGCGACCAGCGCGAACATCTGCTCCGGACTGTGCTGGACGCGGCGGACGGAATCGAATTTCGGCATGGATACTGGGGCTTTACGAGTGTTTGCTCAGGCTTTTTGCGCGCGCGTCGCGGAGCCTGGCAAAGTCCTCGCCGGCATGATGCGACGAGCGCGTCAGCGGGCTTGCCGCGACCAGAAGGAAGCCCTTCGTATAGGCCACCGTCTCGTAGGACTTGAACTCGTCCGGCGTGATGAAGGCCCTCACCGGATGGTGCTTCTTCGACGGCTGCAGATATTGCCCGATCGTCATGAAGTCGACATCGGCCGACCGCAGATCGTCCATCAGTTGCAGCACCTCATGGCGCTCCTCGCCCAGCCCAACCATGATGCCCGATTTGGTGAAGATCGTCGGGTCGAGTTCCTTCACGCGCTGCAACAGCCGGATCGAGTGGAAATAGCGCGCGCCCGGCCGCACCGTCAGGTAATTCGACGGCACCGTTTCGAGGTTGTGGTTGAAAACGTCCGGCTTCGCCGCCACGACCACCTCGAGCGCGCCCTCCTTGCGCAGGAAGTCCGGTGTCAGGATTTCGATGGTCGTGCCTGGCGCTGCCTGCCGGATCGCGCGGATGGTGGCGGCAAAGTGCTCCGCGCCGCCATCGTCGAGATCGTCGCGGTCGACCGAGGTGATCACCACATGATTGAGGCCCATCTGCGCCACCGCGCGGCCGACGCTGGCGGGTTCGGCCATGTCGAGCGCGTTCGGCTTGCCGGTCGCGACATTGCAGAAGGCGCAGGCGCGGGTGCAGATCTCGCCCATGATCATGAAGGTGGCGTGCTTCTTGTCCCAGCACTCGCCGATATTGGGGCAGCCGGCCTCCTCGCAGACGGTCACCAGCTTGTTCGACTTCACGATCTCGCGCGTCTCGGCATAGCCGCGCGAATTCGGCGCGCGGACGCGGATCCAGTCCGGCTTGCGCAGCACCTCCTGGTCGGGCCGGTGGGCCTTCTCGGGATGGCGCAGGCGCGGCCGCGCGATCGTGTCGATGACGGTGACCATTCCGGCTTTCCTCAGGCGTTGCGCTTCGACAGGCCGAAGATCCACAGGATGATGATGGCGCCCGCGATGGCGACGACCAGATTCCCGAGGAAGCCGTAATAATGGATGTTCAGCACCCCGGCGAGCGTGCCGCCGACGAACGAGCCGGCCACGCCGACCAGGATGTTGGTGAGAAGGCCGTGATCGCGGCTGAAGGTGCGCTCGGCGACATAGCCGGCGATGAAGCCGATCAGCAGCATGCCGAAGAAGCCGACACCCGGCATGCCCATGATTCCGTAGGTCTGGTCCATCGCGCGATTCCCGTTTCCCGTTAGAGTCATATAGGCGCAAACGGCCTGTCGAAACAGGCCCGGAAGCGCAGGCGTCTCACGCGTTCAATACGCGGCCATAGGCGTCGAGCACGCTTTCCTTCATCACCTCCGACAGGGTCGGATGCGGGAAGATCGTGTGCATCAGATCTTCTTCCGTCGTCTCCAGGTTCATCGCGACGACAAAACCCTGGATCAGCTCGGTGACTTCCGGGCCGACCAGATGTGCGCCCAGCAACTGGCCTGTCTTCCTGTCGAAGATTGTCTTGGCCAGGCCCTGGTCCTCGCCGAGCGCCACGGCCTTGCCGTTGGCATTGAACGGAAAGCGGCCGACGCGGATGTCGTGGCCGGCCTCCTTGGCCCTGGCCTCGGTCAGCCCGACGGATGCGACCTGCGGGTTGCAATAGGTGCAGCCCGGCACGCGGCTCTTCTCCAGCGGGTGCACGCCCGGCACATTGGCGATCTTCTCGACGCAGATCACCGCCTCGTGTTCCGCCTTGTGCGCCAGCATCGGCGGTCCGGCGACGTCGCCGATGGCGTAGAGGCCCGGCACGGTGGTGCGGCACCACTCGTCGATGACGATGCAGCCGCGCTCCGTCTTGACGCCAAGCGTGTCCAGGCCAAAACCCTCGATATTGCCCTGAACGCCGACGGCCGAAATCATCCGGTCGGCGGTGATCTTCTCCACCGTGCCGTCCTTCTTCTCGACATGGGCGGTGACCGAATTGGCGGCCTTGTCGACCTTGGTGACCTTCGCCTCCAGGATGATCTTCATGCCCTGCTTCTCGAACTGCTTCTGCGCGAATTTCGAGATTTCGGCGTCCTCGACAGGCATGACGTTTGCCATCAGCTCGACGACGGTCACCTCGACGCCCATCGTGCGGTAGAAGCTGGCGAACTCGATGCCGATCGCGCCCGATCCCATGACGAGCAGCGATTTCGGCATTTCCGGCGGCACCATGGCCTCGAAATAGGTCCAGATCAGCCTGCCGTCCGGCTCGATGCCGGGCAGCGCGCGCGGCCGGGCGCCGGTCGCCACGATGATGTGCTTGGCGGTATAGATCCCCTCGCCCTTGGCGCCCTTGGGCGCCGGGTGCTGCGGCTCCATCGGCTTCTTCGAGCTCTTCCCGACGACGATCTCGCCGGGCTGAGCCCCCGTCGAAGCCTTGGTCAGCTTCGCCTCGCCCCAGATCACGTCCACCTTGTTCTTTTTCATCAGGAAGCCGACGCCATTGTTCATGCGCCCCGCGATGCCGCGCGAACGCGCGACGATCGCCGGCAGGTCCGGCGACACCGTCCCCTCGATCTTCAGCCCGTAGTCCTTGGCATGGGTCGACAGATGCATCACCTCGGCCGAGCGCAGCAGCGCCTTGGTCGGGATGCAGCCCCAGTTGGAGCAGATGCCGGCCAGATGCTCGCGCTCGACGATCGCGGTCTTGAAACCCAGCTGCGCCGCGCGGATCGCCGCGATGTAGCCGCCGGGACCGGCGCCGATGATGATGACGTCGTAGTGTGACACGGGATGCTCCAAAATTAGTCTTGAACCTCAGGTTCGAAGAATTTGACTACCGTTCCAAACGCGATGATATTTATTCCGCCAGAGTAGTTGCGAACTTCAAAATCGCAGTTGATAACCGCGTCACCACCTATACCCTCTGCTTGTGCACGAAGCTGGTTCTTTGCATCGTTAAAAGCAGTGGACGCATCTGGCCCGGAAAAGAACCCTTCGCCGCTCCCACCAACGGCAAGAATTGTGTCCAGAACAATGTAGGGGGTGCAGACACTCCCAGTTGCAACGAATACCGCCGACAAATTAAACCCTCCTCTTTGCTAGCATTCTGAACCTACAGTGGCCGCTAGCGCTCGCAAACCTCCTACAGTCCCAGCATCACGCGCACGATCGGCTCCATCCCGCGGCCGATGGCGCGGCTGTTGACGGCATCGAGATGCACGCCGTCGATCGGCGACGCGGCGGCCACCGATCCGGCGTCGAAAAACCCGCAGGCGGTGACATCCGCGAGGTCGGAATAGAAGCTCGCCAGCATCTGCGATTGCTCGACGCCGCCCTCGAACATCGCCGCGAAATCCGGATCGCCCGTCTCGCAGAGCGGCGGCGGCGCGACGATCAGGATGTCGGGCGCGTCCTCGGCCATCGGGTAGGCGTGCCCGCGGATGATGTCGATCAACCGCTGCATGCCCTGCTTGGACGCCACAGCGCGGCCGGCGATCCACGGCTTCATGTCGTTGGCGCCGAGGAACAGGATGACGAGATCGATCGGCGAATGCGTGGTCAGGATCGTCGGCAGCAGCCGCGCGCCGTTGCGGTCGGCGGAGCCGAGATGATCGTCGAACGCCGTCGTGCGGCCGTTCAGCCCCTCGGCGATGACGGTGACGTCCGGTCCGAGCGCCGCCTGCAGCACGCTCGGCCAGCGATCCGCATAGGCGTGCCGGTCGGGACCCGACGGGTCATAGCCCCAGGTCAGCGAGTCGCCGTAACAGAGGATCGTCTTCATGGCGCTCATTCCGTTCCCTCGGGCAGTCGCCCGAACTGCATCGCAGGCGGCGCGGCGGAGTGCGCGCGCCAGAGGAAGATCGCCCACTGCGCGACGACGACGGCGAGCCAGGCGCCGGCCATGCCGATCATCAGCTGGATGCCGCGCCAGGCGGACGCGACCGTCCCGTTGATGAAGAACTCGAATACCGAAAAGCTCGCCAGCAGGATGGCTGTCAGCATCACCAGCGCAAGTGCGGCGCGGTTGATCGCCCTGGCGGGAACGGCGCGCGTACCGGCAATGAGGAACACCGCCGCGGCCATGATCGACACGATCGGCACGGACATGAAGATGAGGATGAACGACTCGTCGCCGTCGGCCCACTCCGCGAGCACGACGCCGGCCAACGACCCCGCCAGCCAGGAGGCGACGAGCGCGAGCAGGAGGGTGACGACGGTGCGCATGAAAAAATCCCGCCGCCGCTCAGACCGTGCCGAGCCGTCGAAGGCCAAGCGCCACGAACAGGAAAAGCACTCCGTTGGACAGCAGCTCGATGGCGAGCAGGATGCCCAGGACCGTCGCGGCGGAGACCGGGAAATTGGTCAGGATCATCAGCGCGAGGAGGATCGACACGAGGCCGGACGCGAGCACCCATCCCCAGCCGCTCATCGGACGCAGCGACAGGGCGTACATCGTCTTCACGACGCCGGTGAACAGGAACAGGCAAGCGACCAGGATGGTCAGCGACACCATGCCGGCGAGCGGATCGAGCAGGAGCACCGCGCCGACGACCAGCGTGATGACGCCGAACATCAGCGCCCACAGAAAGCCGGACCAGTCGCGGATCTGGAAGGCCTGGATGATCTGGACGAGGCCGAGGAAGGCGAATGCCCAGCCGGCCAGCAGCGTCGCGGCAAGCGTCGCCGCGAACGGATTGGCCAGCGCCAGCACGCCGCCGACGATCGAGATGACGGCGAGGACCGCCATCCAGACCCAGGACTTGCGCATTCTTTCGCTTTGCGTGGCTTGAAGCATGGCACTCTCCTGTCTTGTAGGGTTGGATCCGGTCAGACCAGCATGCCCATCGGGTTCTCGATATGGCGCTTGAACGCGGCGGCCAGCTCCGCGCCGAGCGCCCCGTCGATGACGCGGTGATCGAAGGCGAAGGTCGCCGTCATGACGGTGGCGATGACAATCGCGCCGTTCCTCACCACCGGCTTCTCGATGCCGGCGCCGATCGACACGATCGAGGCATGCGGCGGATTGATGATCGAGGTGAAATTCGACACGCCGAACATGCCGAGATTGGACACCGCCGTCGAGCCGCCCTGGTATTCGGCTGGCTTCAGCTTCTTGTCGCGCGCCCGCCCGGCCAAGTCCTTCATCTCGTTGGAAATCACCGACAGCGTCTTCGTCTCGGCATGGCGCACGATCGGCGTGATCAGCCCGTCGGGAATGGCCACCGCGACGCCGACATCGGCGTGCTTGTGGATGACGCGTGCGGTCGAAATCCACGACGCGTTCGCCATCGGCACGTCGCGCAGCGCCAGCGCCAGCGCCTTGATGACGAAGTCGTTGACCGAAATCTTGAACGCCGGGACATCGCCCTTTTCGGTCTTCTTCACCGGCGCGGACCGGTTGATCTCCTCGCGCAGCTTCAAAAGCGCGTCGATCGCGCAATCCATCGACAGCAGATAGGCCGGGATCGTCTGGTGCGACTCGGTCAGCCGCGCGGCGATCGTCCTGCGCATGCCGTCATGCGGCTTCAGTTCGTAGGATCCCTCCTCGAAGAGCTTCAGCACCGTCTCGTCGGACATGGTCTTTGCCATGGCGGGCGCAGCAGCGGCGCCGGAAGCCGGCTCCGCCTTCCCCTCGGTCGTGGCGGGAGCCGCCTTCGCGCCACCACCGGCGATCGCCGCTTCGACATCGGCCTTCACGACACGGCCATGAGGACCGGAACCGGTCACCGCGGACACGTCGACGCCCGCATCCTTGGCGATGCGCCGGGCAAGCGGCGAGGCGAAGGCGCGCGATTGGCTGATCTCCGCCCTTGTGGGGGAGTTGCCCGGCAGGGCAGTGGGGGGCGTGACGGACTGAGAGGCCTTCGGAACAGCGCCCCCTTCTGTCGGCGTCGCCGACCTCTCCCCCACGGGGCGGGAGTTTGGCGTCACGTCCTGCTTGACTTCCGCCTTCGCCGGCGGCGCCTTCGGCGCCTCCGCCTCCGCCTTGGCCGGCGCCGTCCCGCCACCCTTGGCCACCGCGCCGACGTCCTCGCCCTCAGCCGCCAGGATCGCGATCACCGCGTTGACCTTGACGCCCTCGGTCCCGGCGGCCACGACGAGCTTGGCCACTGTGCCCTCGTCGACCGCCTCCACCTCCATCGTCGCCTTGTCGGTCTCGATCTCGGCAATGACGTCGCCGGCCTTGACCTTGTCGCCTTCCTTGACCAGCCATTTGGCGAGATTGCCCTCTTCCATCGTGGGCGACAGGGCCGGCATGGTGATGTTGATGGGCATCTATCGGTCTCCGGCGTAAAGGGCTTGCGGGTCTTCGTTGAAGCCGAGCGGCTTGTCGAGCGGCCAAAGCTCGGCGAGCGAAAACGAGATGGCGTCGAAAGGAGGCGCACGGACGATGTCGTCGGAGGTCCAGTCGCCGATCTTCAGCCACTGGTCGCCGTCGTTCTCGAAGGCTTCGAGGGAAAGTGGTCGCAGATCGACCTGCCATAGGTGGCGAACGCCGACCCTTCGAAACAGGTCAGTCTTCTTCGACAAGGCGGGGTTGCCAGCCGGGTCGGCGGAGGTCAGTTCGCAAACCCAGTCTGGCGCGATGGTAACATGCTCATCGGGCAGGAAAGGGAGCCGATCGACAGACCACGCGGCCAGTTCCGGAACGACGACGTCTGACCCGAGATGTATTTCAGGCAGCGTCAGGACCTGCCACAGGGTGTTTGGATTAGATGGCGTCTGCCTGGCGTCGCAGAGCGAGTGGGCCAGCATCGTGCGCACCATCGCGGGCGCAGCGTATCCATGGTGGCGCGTCACCAACACGCCATCGATGATCTCAGCCACCAGATACGGCGAGGCCACCTCAAGGTCGGCGTAGATGGCGGGATGCTTCGTCCTGTATATCATCCAAATCCATTTCGTTCTACTTGCAACTCTGTGGTTTGTCTATTTTATCTCTACTGAAGGCTCGCCGAGATGGCCGTGATTCCACTTTGACCAAATTGGTTAGTAGCCTTTCCTGTAATGACTATGTCGCAGCCTGAGCCGCAATTAGAAAGCACCGTATGCCGGTCCGCACGCGACATGCGTGTGATATCTACCATTACACCCGACATTTCTCCGCGACCTGGATACAAGAAGATAATTTGCCCAGCAGCAATTGCAAATCCGCCCACCTTTACCTGCTTTCCAACTAATTCATTGATATCAGTAATAAAATCAACAACCCCAATCACTGAGTTCTTACTTTCGTTCGTCTTCTTGTCTGCCGGAGCAATAAGTTTATCAAAACAAGAAAGGCGCTCCAAGTTGTCGCTAATCGCCCGGCATTCTTTAAGCGATTGAGCAGTTTGAGAGTAAGCTGGAGAACCGAACGTCAACATCCCAATGATAAGGAAGAACCGCATTTCTTTATCCTATCGATATGTCACGGCCTTCACCG
>JAUYMV010000633.1 GCA_030698645.1 Mesorhizobium sp. | reverse complement strand
CCCCGCTCGCCGTACGCCTCGTCCAGTGGATGGGCGACCCGGACCTGTCGATGCGCTTCCTGGCGTCGGCCGGCGCGATGCTGCAGCTCGGCGTCACAGCGGCTGCCCTGCTGCTCTGGATCGGCGCCGAGCGCGCCGGGGCAGCGCTCGGCCGCATGGTCTGCGAGACCGGCCGGCGCTTTCGCCGAGACAGGATCGCGCGCCACGCTGCCCTCTGGATGATGGCCGCCGCCGCCGCCCTCGTCGTCGCCGGCCTCGCCACGCTCAGCCTCTGGTCCGTCGCCGGCCTCTGGCAGTTCCCCGACGCCGTGCCCGAAACCCTCTCGCTGCGCAGCTGGATGAATGTCGCGCCGCGCGTCGCCGGCCCGCTGGCCACGACGCTGGTCGTGGCCGCGCTCTCCACCGCCATCGCCGTCGGCCTCGCTATCCTCTGCCTCGCCCGCGAAAACGAGACCGGGCGAACCGGTGGTCAGAAGGCGCTCGCCATCCTCTATCTGCCGCTGCTCGTGCCGCAGGCCTCCTTCCTGTTCGGGCTGCAACTCCTGTTCCTCCTCAGTGGCGCCGTCGCTTCGCTGGCGGCGCTGGTCTTCGCGCATCTCGTCTTTGTGATGCCCTATGTGTTTCTCTCGCTGTCCGATCCCTGGCGCGCCTATGACCGGCGCTACGACGCTGTGGCGGCCGGGCTCGGCAAGAGCCGCTGGGCGACGCTGACGCGCATCCGCCTGCCGATGCTGCTGCGCGCCATCCTGGTCGCCGCCGCCATCGGCTTCGCCACCTCGATCGGACAATATCTGCCGACCGTGCTGGTCGGCGCCGGCCGCCTGCCGACCATCACCACCGAGGCGGTCGCCCTGGCGTCCGGCGGCAACCGCCGCGTCATCGGCGTCTACGCCTTCCTGCAGATGCTGCTGCCCATTGTCGGCTTCCTGATTGCCATTGCCGTGCCGGCGCTGGTATTCCGGCGCTTCCGCGCGCTGCGCGTCTGACGCCAGGACATCATGCCAGACGAAGGCCTCCTCCTCGACCAGGTCAAGATCGCGCTCGGCCCCCGCCCGCTCGTCAGCCTGACCGCGCGCGTGGCGCCGGGCGAGGTGCTGACGGTGATGGGCCCGTCCGGCTCGGGCAAGTCGACGCTGCTGGCCTATATCGGCGGCTTTCTCGACCCGGCCTTTGCCGCCTCCGGCCATGTCTCCGTCGCCGGCGAAGAGATCACCGCGCTGCCGGCCGAGGACCGCCACGCCGGCATCCTGTTCCAGGACCCGCTGCTCTTCCCGCACATGACGGTCGCCGGCAATCTCGTCTTCGCCATCCCGCCCTCGGTCAGGGGCCGCGTTGCGCGCCGGGCGATCGCCGACGACGCGCTCGCCGGCGTCGGCCTCGGCGGCCTCGGCGACCGCGATCCCGATACGCTGTCGGGCGGCCAGAAGGCGCGCGTGGCGCTCGCCCGCGTGCTCGTGTCGGGCCCGCGCCTCCTGCTGCTCGACGAACCCTTTTCGAAACTCGACGCGGATCTGCGCCAGCAGACGCGCGAACTGGTCTTCGTCAAGGCGCGCTCCAGCGCACTGCCGGTCGTCCTCGTGACACATGACGAAGCCGACGCCACCGCCGCGGGCGGCCCGGTGGTGCGGCTCGGATGAGGGACGACCTGCCGGTCCTGCCGGTCAGCGAGGCGCTGCCGCGCCTGCTCGACGCGGTTGGCGCCGGCAATGCCGCCGTCCTCGTCGCGCCGCCCGGCGCCGGCAAGACGACGCTCGTGCCGCTGGCGTTGCTCGGCGAATCCTGGCGCGGCGACGGCACGATCCTGCTGCTGGAGCCGCGCCGTCTCGCCGCCCGCGCCGCCGCCCGACGCATGGCGCAGCTGCTCGGCGAGGAGCCGGGCGGGCAGGTCGGCTACGCCATGCGCATGGAAAGTCACGTCGGCCCGGCGACCCGCATCCTGGTCGTCACCGAGGGCGTGCTCGCCCGCATGATCCTCGACGATCCGGAGCTCGCCGGCATCGCGGCGATCCTGTTCGACGAATTCCACGAGCGCTCGCTCGACGGCGATTTCGGCCTTGCGCTGGCGCTCGACGTGCAAGGCGCATTGCGCCCCGATCTCCGCCTGCTCGTCATGTCCGCCACGATCGACGGCGCCCGCGTCGCCCGCCTGATGGGGGACGCCCCCGTCATCACCAGCGAGGGCCGCAGCTTCCCGGTCGAGCTGCGCCACGAGGAACGCGGGCCGGACGAGAAGATCGAGGACGCGATGGCGCGCGCCATCCGCGGCGCGCTGATGCGCGAAGAAGGCAGCATCCTCGCCTTCCTGCCCGGCCAGCGCGAGATCGAGCGCACCGCCGAGCGGCTCGAGGGCCGCATCCCGGCCAATGCCGACATCGTGCCGCTCTACGGCAATCTCGACGGCCGCGCGCAGGACGCCGCGATCCGACCGGCGCCGGAGGGCCGCCGCAAGATCGTGCTGGCAACGTCCATCGCCGAAACCTCGATCACCATCGACGGCGTGCGCGTCGTGATCGATTCGGGCCTGTCGCGCCTGCCGAAATACGAGCCGGCGACCGGTCTCACCCGGCTCGAAACGGTGCGCGCCAGCCGCGCCTCGGCTGAGCAGCGCGCGGGCCGCGCCGGCCGCACGCAGCCGGGCATCGCCATCCGCCTCTGGCGCGCCGAGCAGACGGCGGCCTTGCCTGCCTTCACGCCACCGGAGATCCTGCAGGCCGACCTGTCGGGCCTGCTGCTCGATTGCGCCGCCTTCGGCGTCGCCGACCCGCTGGCCCTGCGC
>JAUYMV010000632.1 GCA_030698645.1 Mesorhizobium sp. | reverse complement strand
TCAGTTGCGCTCGCGCTCACGCGGCGAGACCTCCGGCACGGCGCTCGACTGCATGCGCCATGGCCTGCCGCTCATCGTCAACGCGCATGGCAGCATGGCCGAACTGCCGCGCGACGCCGTCCACCTGCTCGCGGACGTTTTCGAGGATCGCGATCTCGTCGCGGCGCTGGAACTGATGCGGAACGATGCGCGGCATCGCGCGGACCTCGGCGGTCGCGCCGCGGCATTTGTCCGCCAGCATCATGATCCGGTGCGGATCGCGGCGCGCTACGCGGCCGCCATCGAGGCATTCGCCGCCCTGCCGCGGACCGGGCTGGTTCGGCTGCCCGAAGCCCTTGCCGGGTCGGGACAGGGTGAGCATGATCGCGCCGCGGACAGGGCCATCGCGGCGTGCGCCGCGCTGTCGGTGCGGCCCGCGATCGCGGCACGGCAATTGTTCGTCGACATTACGGCGATGGTCGGGGAGGATCTGCGTACCGGCATCCAGCGTGTCGCCCGGGCCTTGCTGGAGGAACTTCTGGCCCGCCCGCCCGCCGGTTTTCGAATCGAGCCCGTCTACGCGAGCGGGTCCGGCTTCAGGTATGCACGCCGGTTCACGCTCGGCTTCCTGGGCGCCAAGTCGAACGCGCTGAGCGATGCCGCGATCGAGCCGCGCAGCGGCGACATCTACTTCATGCCGGATCTCGCGCATGAAAGCGTAATCCGCAACCGGGGCACCTACCGTGCGCTCCGCGATCATGGCGTCAGCGTCAATTTCCTGGTGCATGACCTTCTGCCGGTGCAGTTCCCGGACTATTTCCCGAGCTATGCCGCGCCGCTGCACACGCAATGGCTCGAAGTCATCGCCGAGGCCGACCGCGCGATCGGCGTTTCGCGGAGCGTCGCGAAGGACCTCGAAGCCTGGTGCAGGGCGAGCGACACACCGCACAATCCGCATTTGCAGATCGTCTACTCCCACCACGGCGCTGACCTCGCGGCGTCAAAGCCGACGACGGGCCTGCCAGGCGGCGCCGACGGGACGCTGCAGCTGCTGAAATCGGCGACGTCGTTCCTGATGGTCGGCACAGTCGAACCGCGGAAGGGGCACGCCCAGGTTCTCGATGCTTTCGAACTTCTCTGGGCCGCAGGGCGCGATGAAGCCCTGGTCGTCGTCGGCAAGCCGGGATGGATGGTCAAGCCGCTGGTCAAGAGGCTCGCGCACCATGCGGAGCGCAACCGGCGCCTGTTCTGGATCGAAAACGCCTCGGACGAGTATCTCGCCCGGATCTACGAATCCTCTGCCTGCCTGATCGCCGCCAGCTATGGCGAGGGTTTCGGGCTGCCCCTGATCGAGGCGGCGACCTACGGATTGCCGATCATCGCGCGCGACATCCCGGTGTTTCGCGAGGTCGCCGGCGAACATGCCTACTTCTTCGAGGCAGCCAGCGCGGACGAACTTGCGGCGGCGATCGAGGCATGGACACGGCTCAACCGGAACGGGCAGGCCCCGCAATCGCGGTCGATGCCGCGCCTGACCTGGGCTGAAAGCGCGGAAAACCTGAAACGGCTGCTACTCGGCCGCAACGGGTGAGGCGGCAAAGGCGACAAGCCGGTCGAGCGCCAGCTCATCGTCCATCTGCTTGGGCGGATGCTTGAAGAGGAAGGCGCAGACGTCGGGAATGGCGCCCGCCAGGCCGCGATCGAGCGCGATCCTGGCGCAGCGGATGGCAACAAGCGCGATCGCCGCGGCATTCGGCGAATCCTCCACCGTGAGGCGGACCTCGAGATTGGTCGCGATGCCGCCGAACAACCGGCCTTCGACGCGGATGTAGGCGATCTTCTCGTCCATCAGCCACGGCACGTAGTCCGACGGCCCGATGCGGACATCGTTGTCGTCCAGGCGATGCTTGATGGCGCTCTGCACAGCCTCGGTCTTGGAGAGACGCTTCGAGGTCAGGCGCTCCATGTCCATCATGTTGAGGAAGTCGGTATTGCCGCCGACATTCAACTGATAGGAGCGGTCGATTTCCGCGCCGCGCAGGCCGAACAGGCGCGCGAGCGTGCGGTGCACGATGGTGGCGCCGATCTGCGCCTTGAAGTCGTCGCCGAGCAGCGGCAGGCCGGCCGCCTCGAAGCGGCGCACCCAGACCGGATTGCTGGCGAGAAAGACCGGGATGGCGTTGACGAAGGCGGCGTTGGCGTCGATGGCGCACTGGGCGTAGAACTCGGCCGCCTGCTGCGAGCCGACCGGCAGAAACGAGATGACGACCTCGGCGCCGGACTGCTTGAGGATCGCCGTGACTTCGGCGGCGGTGGCCGGCGGACCGTCGACCGGCAGAAAGCTGCGGTCGGCCTCGCTGTTGCGCATCAGCGCCGACACGCCATCGAGCACCGGGCCGGTCGAGACCAGAACGCCATTGTCGACTACATCCTGCTGGAAACGCTTGGTGTTGTTGGGCAATGCGAAGATCGCCTCGGCGACGGGCCGGCCGACCTTGCGCTTGTCGATGTCGAACGCCGCGACGACCTCGATGTCGGCCGGTTTATAGCCGCCGATGTCGGGCAGCATCACGCCGGCGGCGGCGTCACCGCGTTCGCGGCAATAAGAAATGCCTTGCACCAGGGAACTGGCGCAGTTTCCAAGTCCGACGATAGCGAGTCTGATCATGCGATTCTTTGGCGGGCAATTTATGTGCCGCGTTTGATTTCCGGACGTTCTCTACTGGCCGGTCGGTGGAAGTCAAGGGTTGCCGCCCTGCGTCCGGTCGGCGCGGACCGCTTGAAACCCTACCGCGTCGCCCTTCTGACCGTGCTTGCCGCCTGCATCGGCACCCCGACCATGCCGGTGCGCAGCGGCGACTGGTGCACGGTCAGGACGAGGGCTTCCTCGATCCAGAGAAGCTGGACATGGTTCTGTTGCGTGCCATCAATGATGGACGGCGCGATGGCGTAGGTGCCGAGCGGCAGCAAGGGCAGGCGAAAGCGCAGCGCCGCGTGGAACGGATCGCCGGGCGCCATCGGCCGCGGCCGGTTGCGGTAGGCCAGCCAGGTGTTGTCGCCGAACAGGTTCTGGCCGATCGCGTCGCGCAGGATGAAACCGACGATCGGGCTGTGAATCTCGCCGAGGGCGCGGCCGCGGAT
>JAUYMV010000629.1 GCA_030698645.1 Mesorhizobium sp. | reverse complement strand
AAAGGCGCTGCATCACCTTTTCGCCGAGGTCATCGACAATTCGATGGACGAAGCGGTCGCCGGCCACGCCACCTTCATCGAGGTCGAGTTCGACGCGGCGGGCTACATCACCGTGACCGACAATGGCCGCGGCATCCCGGTCGATCCGCATCCGAAATTCAAGGACAAGTCGGCGCTCGAAGTCATCATGACCACGCTGCACGCCGGCGGCAAGTTCGACTCCAAGGTCTATGAGACCTCCGGCGGCCTGCATGGCGTCGGCGTCTCCGTCGTCAATGCGCTGTCCGACGATCTCGAGGTCGAGGTCGCGCGCGGCCGCCAGCTCTACCGCCAGCGCTTCTCGCGCGGCGTTCCGCAGGGGCCGCTGGAAAGGCTCGGCGAGGTGCACAACCGGCGCGGCACCCGCACACGCTTCCATCCGGACCCCGACATCTTCGGCAAGGGCGCGAAGTTCGATCCGGAGCGGCTCTGCCGCATGGCGCGCTCCAAGGCCTATCTGTTCGGCGGCGTCGAAATCCGCTGGTCGTGCGATCCGGCCTTGCTGCCCGAGAAGAGCGAAACGCCGGCGAAAGCGGTGTTCCATTTTCCTGGCGGCCTGAAGGACTATCTGCTCGGCTCGCTCGACGGCGAGTTCCAGGTCACCCGCGAGGTTTTCGCCGGCAAGAGCGACAAGCAGAGCGGGCACGGCTCGGTCGAATGGGCGGTCACCTGGTTCGGCGGCGATGGGTTCCTGAATTCCTACTGCAACACCATCCCGACCGCCGAGGGCGGCACGCATGAGGCGGGCTTCCGCACCGCGCTGACGCGCGGCCTGCGCGCCTATGCCGAGCTTACCGGCAACAAGCGCGCCTCGATCGTCACCACCGACGACGTCATGATCTCGGCCGCCGGCATGATGTCGGTGTTCATCCGCGAGCCGGAATTCGTCGGCCAGACCAAGGACAAGCTCGCCACCGCCGAAGCCCAGCGCATCGTCGAGAACGCGCTGCGCGATCCGTTCGACCACTGGCTGGCCGACAATCCGCAGGAAGCCTCGAAGCTGCTCGAATGGGTCATCGCGCGCGCCGACGAGCGCGTCAAACGGCGCCAGGAAAAGGAAGTCTCGCGCAAGAGCGCGGTGCGCAAGCTGCGCTTGCCCGGAAAACTCGCCGACTGCTCGCAGAATGCCGCGGCCGGCGCCGAACTCTTCATCGTCGAGGGCGATTCCGCCGGCGGCTCCGCCAAGCAGGCGCGCGACCGCCAGTCGCAGGCCGTGCTGCCGTTGCGCGGCAAGATCCTCAACGTCGCCTCCGCCGGCCATGACAAGCTGACCGCCAACCAGCAGATTTCCGACCTGATCCAGGCGCTCGGCTGCGGCACGCGGTCGAAATACCGCGAGGATGATCTGCGCTATGACCGCGTGATCATCATGACCGACGCCGACGTCGACGGCGCGCATATCGCCTCGCTGCTGATCACCTTCTTCTACCAGGAAATGCCCGACCTGATCCGCGGCGGCCACCTCTATCTGGCCGTGCCGCCGCTCTACCGCATCGCCCAGGGCGGCAAGGTGCTCTACGCACGGGACGATGCGCACAAGGACCAGTTGATGGCGTCGGAATTCACCGGCCGCGGCAAGATCGAGATCGGCCGCTTCAAGGGGCTCGGCGAAATGATGGCGGCGCAGCTCAAGGAAACCACCATGGACCCGAAGAAACGCCTGCTTCTCCAGGTCGAGGTGATCGACGCGGTCGAGGCGACCAGGCTCGCGGTGGACGCACTGATGGGAACGAAACCCGAGGCGCGCTTCCGCTTCATCCAGGACCGGGCGGAATTCGCGGCGGAGGAAGTGCTCGACATCTAACGTCCGGAGGGATCCATCGCGCGCCTGCTCCTGACCCTGCTCGCGACGGCCGCGATCGGCTACGGCGCCCTCGTCGCCACGGTCTATGTCGCGCAGCGCGCCCTGCTCTACCCGGGCGCCATCGGCGGGCCGCTTCCGGACGCGGACTGGGGCGAGCCGGTCTGGGTCGCCACGCCGGACGGGGAACGCCTCGCCGCGCTCCACGCGCCCGCCGCGCCCGGCCAGCCGACGATCCTGTTCCTGCACGGCAATGCCGACCGGATCGACCGCTACGGCTTTTTCGCCCGGGCCTTCGCCGAACGCGGCATCGGACTGCTGGCGCTCTCCTATCGCGGCTATCCGGGCTCGACGGGCGCGCCTGGCGAGGCCGGACTGCTCGCCGACGGGCTTGCCGCCTATGACTGGCTCGACGCCCGCACCGACGGCGGCATCGCGGTGCTCGGCCAGTCGCTCGGATCGGGCGTCGGCGTCCATGTCGCCGCCGAGCGCCCGGCGAGCGCACTGGTGCTCGTCTCGGCCTACGATTCGGTCCTGGCGGTCGCCAGGCGCGTCTATTTCTTCCTGCCGGTCGCGCCGCTCATCCGCGACACATTCCGCTCGGACCTCAGGATCGCGCGGGCAACACAGCCAAAGCTCTTCGTGCACGGCCGGCGCGACGTCGTCATCGCGCTCTCCCACGGCGAGGCGCTGTTTGCCGCGGCGCCCGAGCCGAAGCGCATGCTGGTGCTGGACGGGGCGGGCCACAACGATATCTGGAGCAATGACCTCGTTGCCGAGATCGCAGGCTTTGTCGGAGGCGGGAAAGCGCCCTGACGCGGAGACGGCCGCGACCCTCGCGGTCTATTTGCGCATCGGCGTCGCGCGTCCGGCTTCCCTTGTATCGTCCCTCAGTGCGACGTCGAAGTGATGCGCGGCCCTTTCGACAAGTTCATCGAGCGCGGCAATGGCCTGCAACAGCTTTTTCGGCTCGGGCGCGCGCGGGATTTGACCGGATGGCAGCGTGTAGCGGAAGGTGGTCGCATAGGCTTCAAGCCAGGTCAGGCCGGATAATGTTGCCTTTTCCGCATGTTCATCGGGGAGTTGGCGTACCAGCTTGTCAAGCTGGTGGGCGTCGCTGCGAGAAATGTGGATCCCTTCCGACGTGGCGATGGCGCGGGTCACCTGTTCCAGCGCCTGCTCCGCCAAGTATGCGGCGTTGCGCGAGCCTTGGTCCGCCAACAATCGCGTATCTGACGCACAGCCATTCGCCAGGCGAAGTGCGTTGGCGATGGTCGCCCTGTCAGCCATCGAGCAACCGGGCGTCGCGTGCCAGGTCGTAGCCCAACGTATTCACCGCGCCCCAACCCTCCGCCAATTGCGTCGAGGTCGCCGCGATTATCGTCGCGGGAATTCCAATTTCGTGCTGAATCGTCCAGCCTACGATCGGATCGAGCAACGCGTCATCCGCCCCTTCGGGCAGCGCGACGAGAATATCCCAATCGCTATCGGCGCGACTGTCGCCGCGCGCACGGCTGCCAAACAGCCAGATGCTTTCCGGATTCATCTTTTACCTGATCGCAGCGATCAGCGGTTCGATTTCCGCCGGCACGTCGATTGGTTTCCGCGAGTCCTTGAGCATGCGGTGAGAATAGCGGCAATCGCACAATGCGACAACCGAACCGCGCCGCCGCGCCCGCCTTGCTCAGGCGGCGCGGTTGGCGGCGATCGCCATGGCGTGGCCGCGCGCGTTTTCGCGCAATGCCTGGAGATGGATGGCCGACAGCAGAGATGCCAGCTTCGCGTCAGGCGCCGACGCGCCTGCCGGCTTGTCCAGTTCGCGCAGCATCGTCCAGGCGACCTCCTGCGGTCCGGCGACGCATTTCCCGGTCGCGACGTCGCGCCAGGTCCTGATCGCGCTGAGCAGCACGCGATGCGTCGCCTCGGCGAGGCCGGCGGCGCGGAAGAGCGCTTCCAACGCGACATCGCGCCCGTTGGCGAGCAGCGCCTGGACGCGACCTTCGCGCTGGCCCGACAGCGTGACCAGCGCGCAGCCGAAGAAATCGATCTTGCCGTAGGCGACGACGCGCACCAGGAATCCGGTCGTCAGTTCGCCGCACAGCCGGAGATGCTCGACCAGCGCCGGCCGTTCCGCGGCGGGCGTCGCGTCGATCAGGCGAACGGATGCATT
>JAUYMV010000621.1 GCA_030698645.1 Mesorhizobium sp. | reverse complement strand
ACAGTTCAGAAGAGGCGAAATGGACCGGCGGATAGCCCTCGACGAGCGTCGCCTCGGCGTTCGTCGCGTCCATGTCGACGATGAGGTCGCTGTAGCCGCCGCCCGACCACGGATCGAGCGACCAGTCGCGCAGCGTGGCGTCGAGAGGCATGGCGGCCTCCGGCCCGAGCGCGTCGCCCAGTCGCCGCAGCATCTCGTCGCGCACCCAGTCGAGGCCGCGTTGACGCCATTGCAGCGCCAGTTCGCCGCCGACGAAGGCCGACAGCGTCGGGCTTTCCGGTCGCCCGGTGTCGCAGGCGAACAGGCCCGTCGGGTCGCGCCACATGACGACGCCGGAGAGACCCTTGTCGCGCCAGAAGGCGGTTGGGTAGCGCAGCACCAGCTTGATCACGGCGCCGCTCCTCCACACCGACAAAGCACGGGCGAGCGGAGCCGGCAGCGCAGGCTCGAAACGCAGCCGTGCGGCCGTAGCGGGCGGCAGCGCAACGATGACAGCGTGCGCGCGGATATCGCCGCCGGCGGTGACAGCCGTTACACCGCCGGCATCGCGGCGGATGGCCGACGCAGCGCGGGAAAGGCGCACCGCATCGCCCAGATCCCGCGCCAGATCCTCCGCCAGCGCGTGCAGTGTACCGTCCGGAAAATACTGCAGCTCATGCTGCTCGTTGGTGATGCGGCGATCGTTGTCGATCAGGTGCCAGAGCGGCAGCTCGTCCAGCGCCAGGCACCACAGGCCCTCGATCATCGAGCGGAACGCCGCCTTGGCCGGCGGCGCGTCCGGCTGGCCGTCGAGCCAGGCGGCGACCGACAGACCGGCGATCGCCGGGTCGGCTGGCTCGATGCCGTTCATCCTCTCCCGGATCGCCATCGAACCGCGCCAGGTCGATTCGAGGTCGGCGGCCGGCAATGGCGGCTGCGCGATGTCCTTCCCGTCGAAGCGCGTCTCGACCAGGCGGTGTCCGCGCTCCCGCAATAGCGCCATGACCTCCACCATGTCGTCGCAGACGAACTGGCCGCCCGTGTCGATGCGTTCGCCGAGACGGTTCACCTGAGATTCCACCCGCCCGCCGACCCGGTCGCGCCCCTCGAGAACGACGACGTCATTGCCGCGCCGCTTGAGCTCGAGAGCCGCAGCAAGGCCGGTGAATCCGGCGCCGATGATTATGACGTCATGCATGGAATGGTCCGCCTTCTTCCTGTCTACACCCGTCTCGCATGGTCGTCATTCCGGGGCCGCGCAGCGGAACCCGGAATCCAGAACGTCGGCCCAGGAGGCTGCGGACTGTCGCTTGTGATCGAGGCCGGAATGGAGGGAGTGCGGCATGTTGGCCAACGTCCGCGACCTGGATTCCGGGT
>JAUYMV010000597.1 GCA_030698645.1 Mesorhizobium sp. | reverse complement strand
GGGTGAGGAGCGGTCTGCGCAGCAGACGGAAAGCCAACGATTTGGCTTTCCGAGCGACGAAGGCCGTCGCGGAGACCCTGGGATCCATGCCGTGACCTTGCGGCCAAATAGACACGGCCGAGACAGGCCGACGCCCACCCGCACCGCCGCGCCTACTCCGCCCTCGCGGCATGGATCCCAGGGTCCTCGCAGAGCTTCGCTCTGGAATCGTCCGCGCCATCTAGCCGGCATCCTTGGTCCCGCGCCAGTTTTCATCCACGCCGCAAATTCTCCGCGATTGAAACCGACTTCCGCCGCCTTCGCGCGCCAGGAAGGCCGGGAGATGAAGGAATGACGGACATGATCAAGAGCGGACTTGTGGCTTTGGCGGTGATCGGCTGCGACTGCGACGCCAAGATGTGCGAATACATCCGCGGCACCGATGCGCAATGGTCGAGCGTCGCCGATTGCGAGGCGGACGCGAAAGCCGGCATCCTGCTGCAGCACGAAAATTATCCGCTCGTCGTCGCCGTCTGCCGCGACACGGCCGAAGGCGCCGGGCGCATGGCCGAAGCCGGAACGCCGGCCGTCTCCGCCTACGCAGGTGCGATGCCTGCCGCGCCGGCTTCGCAGCCAGCGCCTGACCTTGCAGCCGCCCCGTCCGGCACGCCATCTCTGGCGTCAGATGCGCCCGCGGTCGCCGCCGCTCCGGTTGCCGCGACGGCTCCGCCCGCGCGCGCCCCGCTGCAGGCGTCCCGCCTGCCGACATGGCGCGAATCCGCCGTCGCGGCCGCCGCCACCATCGTCGCCCCGCTGCTCGCCAGCGCCGCGACCGGCAGTTCCACCACAGATGTCGATGGCCGCGTAACCACCCTCTTCCGCACCGAAAACGGTCTCGTCTCGGTCCGCGGCAAGTTCGGCGGCGCGCTGGCAAGCGCCTCCCGCACCGCGCTCGAAACGGTGAGCTGGCTGCGCGCGGTCGTCACGCCGCAATGGTTCTGAGGTCCGCCGGCTAAACCATCCCCGCCACGGCCTTGATCCCGCGATAGAAGGTCGACGTGAACAGCTCGGTCGGGTCGATCGCCAGCTTCTTGGCGAGGAACGCCGGCAGTTCCGGATAGGACTCCAGCAGTTGCCTGCCCGTGTAGTGCAACTGGTAGGGCAGGAAGAAGCGGCCGCGGTGGTCGAGCGTCAGGTCGATAAGCTCGCGCGTCAGCTGGCGCATCTGTTCGCTGCCGGCGGCGTTGGCCTTCTGGTTGATGTAGAGCACCAGCGAAAAGGCCGGCTCGGGCGCATAGGTCAGCGCGATGTCCTCCTGGTGCACGATGCGCACCGAGGCGTTGAGCAGCGGCAGCGGGCTCCTCGCCAGGATCTCGCGCGCGCCGGCGATGAAGGCGTTGTAGGCGTCGCGCGGGATGAAATACTCGTGCAGGATGTCGGTCTCGTCCTGCAAATCGTTGAACAGGTACGGCACCGAATCGTGCATCGGATTGTTGCGCGCCACGAAGCAGGCCTCGCCCTCGCCGATCGCCACGGTGCGCGGCACCGTGCAGCTCTCGAACTTCGGCTCGAGCGTCTTCTCCACCGACCATTTCAACCGCTGGAACATGTCGCCATGCTTGGCGAGGTTCATGATCAGCCGTTTCACCCCGACCATGCCCGGCGCGCCGAGCGGGCCCATGTCGGCGGGCGCGGTGTCGGCCACCTTGTCGTAGCGGTAGACGATCATCTCGTCGAGCAGGCTGCCCGGCGCCGTCGACAGATGGCCATAGAACAGGCCGAGGCCGGCATCCGGTTCGAGTTCGTCGGTAAACAGTTTCGGAAAATCCTCCGAGCGGACGATCTGGCGCGACGTGCGGTAGACGGCGTTCGGCACGATGTCGAGCGTCGCCCTCAGCACCACGCCGAACAGGCCATAGCCGCCGACGACATGGCGAAAAAGGTCGATGTTCACCGTTGGCGAGCAGGTCACCTTGCTGCCATTGGCCAGCATCACCTCGAGCGACCGGATCGAGCCGGCGACGGAGCCGGCCTGGTGGTCCATGCCGTGCGCGTTGACCGAGATCGAGCCGCCGACCGAGAAGATATCGGTCGACTGCATCGCCTTCACCGCGAAGCGCGGGTGCAGCACGTTCTGGATGCCGTGCCAGGTCGCGCCGGGCTGGACCGTCACGGTCAGCGCCTCGGCGTCGAGCGTGATCTCGTTGAAATTGCGCATGTCGAGCACCAGCGCATGGTCGTCGAAGGCGTGCCCGCCCATCGAATGGCGGACCGCCGCGATCGACACCTTCAACCCGTTGTCGCGCGCGAACGCGAGCGCGCGCGCCACATGCGCCTCCTCGCTGACGTCGACGACGCCGTAGACCGGGGTTTCCGAAAGTCCGCTGGCGTCGTTCAGCGTGCCGCCGCCCTTCATCGACCAGGACAGCGCCGGATCGTGCACCGGCGGCGCCACCGGCGGGATCGTCGGCAGTACCGCGCCGTCGAGATCGGCGATGCGGCCGAGGTTCTTCGGTCCCGACGGCGGCCGCGCCAGCCGCGCCGCCACCGTGCCGCCCCAGGCCGCCGCGCCGCCCAGGATCGCCACGCCGAGCAGCGCGCGCCGCGACAGCCAGAAACGCCTGCGTCCATCCGCCATCGACAGTCCCCCCTCGTCGCCGCGGATCGCGGCGAGTCAGCCGGCATGTAATCACGGATCGCCGACGCGAAAAAGCCGGCGCGTGAGGCGGTCGACGGGCAACGCCCGGCGCGGCTGGCGCGACCCGGCTGCCGGCGGCCGCGCCGTCCGCGCCATGCGGCCTGTTCCCGTCAGCGCTGGACTTGCCGCGCGCTTGCCGATACTCCAGCAGGCATGAAACAGAACACGCTCTACCTCGTCATCGGCGCCCTGGCCGCCGCGCTCATCGCGCTCGGCCTCTACGTCTACCGCGAGCAGTCGAAGCCCTCCGGCGTCGAACTGCGCATCGACGAGTCGGGCATCCGCATCCAGGAAAACTAGAAGCCGCTGGCGCAAGTCGCCATCGGCAAGATCACGAGAATTTGTCCGCCCTGACGCGACGTTGTTTGGCGCGCCCGGGAATTTCGTGCGTTGATCCGCGTTCGCCAGGCAATGCCGTCGATGCATCGCGCCGGTTTGCCGGCCCGTATGCGCTGCGTCACTTGGCGGACTGCAACGATACACGGAGAAATGCTCATGAAACGGATGCTCTTACTGCCGGCCGCCCTGCTCCTCGCAAGCGTTGCCGTCTCGCAAGCCCAGGACAACTCGATGAGCTTCTTCATCACCAGCGTGGGCCTGGGCGATGGCGCCAATCTCGGCGGCCTCGACGGCGCCGACGCGCATTGCGCCAGTCTCGCCGAGGCGGCGGGCGTCGCCGGCAAGACCTGGCGCGCCTATCTCTCGACCGGCACGGTGAACGCCAGGGACCGCATCGGCGCCGGGCCATGGGTCAACGCCAAGGGCGTCAAGATCGCCGACGACGTCGCCACGCTGCACAGCGACGCCAACGGCATCAACAAGGAGACCGGCCTGACCGAGAAGGGCGAGGTCGTGAAGGGCCGCGGCGACCAGCCCAACGAGCACGACATCCTGACCGGCACCAAGGCGGACGGCACCGTGGACGGCGTCAACACCTGCTCCAACTGGACCACCAGCGGAGCCGAGGGCGCGGCGATGGTCGGGCATCATGACCGCATGGGTCCCGAGACGCTGCCGACAGCCACGTCCTGGAACGCCGCGCACCCCTCGCGTGGCGGCTGCGGCCAGGAAGCGCTCAAAGGCACCGGCGGCGCCGGCCTGTTCTACTGCTTAGCGGCGAACTGAGCGGAATTCGCGAAAACTCAGGCTCCGCGCAGCCGCGACCGCGCGGTCGGCGCGAGCCTGAGGATCTGCGCCGGAGCCACGCCGGCCGCGCCGAGATCGTGGATCACTGAAAGGCCGTCGAACACCCCGACGAAGACGCTCTCGCCGGCACGAACCGGCAGGGCCGGATAGGTGTTGTCCGCCGGCTCGGTCACATAGGCCGCGCGCGCCGCCGGATACGCGGAGCGGAAGACCGCCGCGAACTCCGCCAGCCGCTCCCCCGCCACCGGCCAGATCGCAACCGTCATCTCGCCGCCGCTCGCCGCCGCGCCCGCAGCGGCCCGGTCGGCCTTGTCCACCACATCGCTGCCCTCCCAGGCAGGCCTCAGCGGCAGCACGTCGTGCCATTCGGTCATGGTCGCGTTGGCGGCGTCCTTGTGCGCGGCCCAGACAGGCCCGCCATAGAACGCCTCCAGCGACGCCTTTCGGCTTTCCATGTCGGGAAACCGCCGCATCCAGACATAGCGGTCCGGCCGGTCGAGATCGACGAACTGGCCGACCACCTCGATCCCGAGCGCCTCCTGGGTCTCCACGAATTCGCGGTCGAAGATCTCCACGAAATCGCCCCGCCGGCCCGGAACCATCGTGTATTGGCGCAGTTCGAGAACGGTCATGGTGTCGGCTCCCGGGATTGACCGGCCACCGATAGCCGAACGCTCCTGACACCCTTCTGTCAGGAGCCGGCGGCCGCCCCGGGGCAGAGCGCCCTTCGCCCTTTCCATTTGTGCGGACTCTGCCCATATTCCGGAAATGTCGAAATCACCGAGGATGAAACCGGGCAGCTTCGAGGAAGCCCCGCAGGCCGAGTTCGAGGGCGCGCCGCTGAGCGGCAGCGTGGCGGACTGGGCGCGCGATCTGGAGCGCTCGGCCGAGGATGACGCCCGCAAGTCGTCGATGCGCGCCATCCGCTCCGAGGCGGGAAAACACCGCGTCAAGGCGGCCGGCAAGGGCGCCGCGCCCGAGGCTCCGGCCAAGCCGTCGAAGAAAATCCCC
>JAUYMV010000596.1 GCA_030698645.1 Mesorhizobium sp. | reverse complement strand
CTGGATGGCCTCGCGGACATTCGCGATCAGTTCCTCCATGGTGTCGCCTTGCGATGCACAGCCGGGAACGGCCGGGACTTCTGCCCAGTAGCCGCCTTCTTCCGCCTCGTGAACGATCATCTTGAACTTCATGCGTGGATTCCCGCCTATGAAGCAAAGATAGCAATTGTCCGCTCAACGTTCAAACGGATCACCCGCACACTGGTCGATTGCGTCGAAACCCGGGCAGAACGGTAACAAAACCTTGACGTTGACGTGCCGCTTTCGCATAAGCCGCACCGAAAGACCGGATTCCGGCTCGCATCGAGCTCCGGTCTCGATCCAATGGTCCGTGGAGGGGTTTCTGCCGGACCGAACCCAAGGGAAGAATAGGCAATGACCATGCTTTACGTCGTCATCGCCTGCGGCTTGCTCTCTGTCGCGTATGCCGTATGGGCGACGCAGTCGGTCCTCGCGGCCGATCAGGGAAATGCACGCATGCAGGAAATCGCAGGCGCCATCCGCGAGGGTGCGCAGGCCTACCTCGCGCGCCAATACACAACCATCGCCATCGTCGGCGTCGTCGTCTTCGCGCTGGCCTGGTGGCTGCTGTCGGGACTGGCCGCCATCGGCTACCTGATCGGCGCGGTGCTCTCGGGCGCCGCCGGCTTCATCGGCATGCATGTCTCGGTCCGCGCCAATGTGCGCACCGCGCAGGCGGCATCCAACAGCCTCGCCGCCGGCCTGGAAATCGCCTTCAAGTCGGGCGCCATCACCGGCATGCTGGTGGCCGGCCTCGCCCTCCTCGGCGTCTCGGTCTATTACTGGATCCTGATCGGCCCGATGGGCTATGCGCCAGATGACCGCGCGGTCATCGACTCGCTGGTCGCGCTCGGCTTCGGCGCCTCGCTGATCTCCATCTTCGCCCGTCTCGGCGGCGGCATCTTCACCAAGGGCGCGGATGTCGGCGGCGATCTGGTCGGCAAGGTCGAGGCCGGAATTCCCGAGGACGACCCGCGCAACCCGGCGACGATCGCCGACAATGTCGGCGACAATGTCGGCGACTGCGCCGGCATGGCGGCCGATCTCTTCGAGACCTATGCGGTGACTGTCGTCGCCACCATGGTTCTCGGCGCCATCTTCTTCGGCGGCACCGACGCGCTGTCGAGCGTCATGCTCTACCCGCTCGCCATCTGCGGCGCCTGCATCCTCACCT
>JAUYMV010000419.1 GCA_030698645.1 Mesorhizobium sp. | reverse complement strand
GTCGAGCGTCTCGGCGATCTTGCCGGCCTCCACCGGATCGTCGCAGGCGAGCAGCCGGCTGCCGAGGCCGGCGTCGCCGATGCGCCCGCCGGCATTGATGCGCGGTCCGATCATGAAGCCGAAATGATAGGCGTTGAGCGGTTCGCCGATGCGCGACACGCGCGCCAGCGCGCCGATGCCGGGATTGGTCATCTTGCGCGCCTGCAGCAGCCCCTTGACGACATAGGCGCGGTTGAGGCCGACGAGCGGCACCACGTCGCACACGGTGGCGAGACCGACGAGGTCGACCATGCCGAGCAGGTCGGGCGGCATCGGGATGGCGATGTCCGCGCGCTCCCGGATCAGCCGCGACACCTGCGCCAGCGTCAGGAACACCACGCCCGCCGCGCAGAGGTGCCCCTGCCCCGACAAATCGTCTTCGCGGTTCGGGTTGACGATGGCGACCGCGGCGGGCAGCGCGCCGCCGACCTGGTGATGGTCGATGACCACGACGTCGGCGCCCGCCGCGCGCGCCGCGTCGATCGCCGCCGGACTGTTGGTGCCGCAGTCGACCGTAACGATCAGGCTGGCGCCGCGCGCGACCAGCTCGCGCATGGCGTCCGGATTGGGGCCGTAGCCCTCGAAGATGCGGTCGGGAATGTAGATTTCGGTCTCGACGCCGAAATGGTCGAGAAACCGCTTCAACAGCGCCGACGACGTCGCACCGTCGACGTCGTAGTCGCCGAAGATCGCGACCCGCTCCCGCGCGGCGATGGCGGCCACGATGCGGGCCGAGGCCTGCTCCATGTCGGTCAGCGAGGCCGGGTCCGGCATCAGGTCGCGGATGGTCGGATCGAGGAAGCGCTCCGCGTCGGCGGCGGCCACGTCGCGCCCGGCCAGCACGCGCGCCACGATGTCCGGCACGCCGTGCCCCTGGGCGATGGCAAGCGCGACGTTTTCCTGCCGCTCGTTCAGCCGGTGCTCCCAGACGAGTCCGGTCGCCGAACTGCGCACGCCGAGGAAGATCCGCCGTTCCGTCGTCACTTGGGGCAAACGCGCGCTGTCATGGCGCCAGCATAGCGCGCGCCGGGACCCGCAGGAAGCGCGGCGGCGCGCGTCAGAACTTGTCCGGGTCCTGGTGCTTGGCGATGATCTCGCGCACCGTGCGCGAGGACGAGCGCATGACGATCGTGTGCGTCTCTATGTAGTTCTTGGTGAACTTTACGCCGGCCAGCATGTTGCCGTCGGTCACGCCGGTCGCGGCAAACAGCACGTCGCCGCTCGCCAGATCCTCGGCGCGGTAGATCGCCTTCGGGTCCGCGACGCCCATCTTGGCCGCGCGCGCGACCTTTTCCGGCGTGTCGAGGATCAGCCGGCCCTGCATCTGGCCGCCAGTGCACCGCAGCGCGGCCGCCGCCAGCACGCCTTCCGGCGCGCCGCCGGTGCCGAGATAGATGTCGATGCCGGTCGCCTCCGGATCGGTCGTGTCGATGATCGCCGCCACGTCGCCATCGCCGATCAGCCGGATCGCGGCGCCCGTCGCGCGCACCTCGTCGATCAGCTTGGCGTGGCGCGGCCGGTCGAGGATGCAGGCCGTGATGTGGTGGATTTCGACGCCCTTGGCCTTGGCCAGCCGCGTGATGTTTTCGGTCGGCGACAGGTCGATGTTGATCGTGCCTTCCGGATAGCCGGGGCCGATCGCGATCTTGTCCATGTAGACGTCGGGTGCGTTGAGCAGGCTGCCCTTTTCGGCGATTGCGATCACCGCCAGCGAATTCGGCTGGTTCTTGGCGCACAGCGTTGTGCCTTCGAGCGGGTCGAGGGCGATGTCCACCACCGGTCCGTCGCCGGCGCCGACCTCCTCGCCGATATAGAGCATCGGCGCCTCGTCGCGCTCGCCCTCGCCGATCACGACAGTGCCGCGGATCGCCAGCCGGTTGAGTTCGGAGCGCATCGCGTCGACGGCGACCTGGTCGGCGGCCTTTTCGTCGCCACGCCCGCGCAGCCTCGCGGCGGCGACCGCCGCGCGTTCCGACACGCGGACCAGTTCGAGGGTCAGGATGCGGTCGAGACCGGAACTGGTGAGCATGATGGAAAACCTCGTCGAACAGGCTGGCCGCGATCCCGCAAGGAACCCGGGCGGGCGCGCCTCTTTTGTCAAAGAGACATGACAACGGCAAGACCCGGCGCCCGATTATTCCGGCGCGGGTCTCGGTGAATCGATTAAAACCGCCGCGCGGTCAGCCGGCCCGCTCGATCCGGATGACCTGCGGCTTGTCGGTCAGGTGACCGTCCTTGGTGATGCCGTCGACGGCCCTGCGCACGGCTGCTTCGGTCGTCTCGTGGGTGACGAGGATGACGGTCTTCTCCGTCGCCTTCGCGACGCCGTCCGAGTGCTGGACGATCGACTCGAGCGAGATGTCGTTGTCGGCCATGCGTTTGGCGATTCCGGCAAAGACGCCGGCGCGGTCATGCACGGTCAGCCGGATGAAATAGCCGCCGGCGTGGCTGCGCATCTGCGCCTTCTTGTAGGGCTTCAGTTCCTTGACCGGACGGCCGAACACCGGCCCGTGCTGGAAGCCCGGCCGGCTCTTGGCGATGTCGGCGATGTCGCCGACGACCGCCGAAGCCGTTGCGTTGCCGCCGGCGCCGGGGCCGGACAGCAGCAGTTCGCCCAAAATGTCGGTCTCGATCGCCACCGCATTCGTGACGCCGTGAACCTGCGCGATGACGGACGCGGTTGGCACCATGGTCGGATGCACGCGCTGCTCGATGCCGCTTTCGGTCAGCTGCGCGACGCCCAGCAGCTTGATCCGGTAGCCGAGCTCGGCGGCGGCGCGGATGTCGGCCTGGGTGATGTTGGAAATGCCTTCCATGTAGATGTCGCCGGCGGCGATCCGCGTGCCGAAGGCAAGGCTGGTCAGGATCGACAGCTTGTGCGCCGTGTCGTTGCCCTCGATGTCGAAGGTCGGATCGGCTTCGGCATAGCCGAGACGCTGCGCATCGGTGAGGCAGTCGGCAAACGAGATGCCCTCGGCCTCCATGCGCGTCAGGATGTAGTTGCAGGTTCCGTTGAGGATGCCGAAGACGCGCGTCACGCTGTTGCCGGCGAGCGCCTCGCGCAGCGTCTTGATGACCGGAATGCCGCCCGCCACTGCCGCCTCGTAGTTGAGCAGCACGCCCTTCTTCTCGGCGATCTCGGCCAGCGCCAGCCCGTGCCTGGCGAGCAGCGCTTTGTTGGCGGTGACGACGTGGTGGCCGGCCTCGAGCGCCGCCTTGACCGAGGCGCGCGCGGCGCCCTCCTCGCCGCCGACGAGTTCGACGAAGACGTTGATGTCGGGTGATTTGGCGAGCTCAACGGGGTCGTCGAACCATGTCGCGCCCGAGAGATCGACGCCGCGGTCACGCCCGCGGTCGCGCGCCGACACCGCCGTGACGACGATGTCGCGGCCGCACTGCCGCGTCAGTTCGCCGGCCTTGTCGCGGAGCACGCGCGCAACCGACGCGCCGACTGTGCCGAGACCGGCGATTCCAATACGCAAGGGATGGGTCATTGATTCCAGACTGCCTATTTCTTCAACTGCACTGCAACGAGGCAGCTATCACTCTCGACGAGCCGCTCTGAAACGATGACGGTAGCACCCGGGTCAAACTCCCAGACCTCGTCGCCTGGCACGAGCTGCTCGTCAATTCGCCAAACATATCCATCCACTTGGGTTGCCGAAACCGGACGCCAAACGTCAGTTCCCTCATCCTTCAGCGCGACATAGATGGTCCTAGTCACCAAGGCGCTTACGCTCACCTGTGCGCGCTGAGCGGAATGACGTTGTCGGGCGTTTCGCTGGCGGTCGCCAGGAACTTCTTGATCGAGCGCGCCGCCTGGCGGATGCGGTGCTCGTTTTCCACCAGCGCGAGGCGCACGAAGTCGTCGCCGTGCTCGCCGAAGCCTATGCCGGGAGCCACCGCCACGTCCGCCTTCTCGACCAGCAGCTTGGAGAATTCGAGCGAGCCCAGATGCTTGAACGGCGCCGGGATCGGCGCCCAGGCGAACATGGTCGCGGCCGGCGCCGGGATCGTCCAGCCGGCCTTGCCGAAACTGTCCACCATCACGTCGCGGCGCTTGTGGTAGATGTCGCGCACCTCGGCAATGTCGGCGCCGTCGCCGTTGAGCGCGGAGGCGGCCGCCACCTGGATCGGCGTGAACGCGCCATAGTCGAGATAGGATTTGACCCGCGTCAGCGCCGAGATCAGCCGCTCGTTGCCGACCGCGAAGCCCATGCGCCAGCCGGGCATCGAGAACGTCTTCGACATCGAAGTGAACTCCACCGCGACGTCGATGGCGCCCGGAATCTGCAGCACCGATGGCGGCGGGTTGCCGTCGAAATAGATCTCCGAATAGGCGAGATCGGACAGGATGATGATCTCGTGCTTGCGCGCGAAGGCGACGACGTCCTTGTAGAAGTCGAGCGTGGCGACCAGCGCGGTCGGATTGGACGGGTAATTTAGAATGAGCGCCAAGGGCTTGGGGATCGAGTGTTTGACCGCGCGCTCGAGCGCCGGCAGGAAGCCGGCATCGGGCTCGGCCTGGATCGAGCGGATCACGCCCCCGGACATGATGAAGCCGAAGGCGTGGATCGGGTAGGTCGGGTTCGGACAGACGATGACGTCGCCAGGCGCCGTGATCGCCTGCGCCATGTTGGCGAAGCCCTCCTTGGAGCCGAGCGTCGCGACGATCTGAGTGTCCGGGTTGAGCTTCACGCCGAAGCGCCGCGCATAGTAGGCGGCCTGCGCCCGGCGCAGGCCCGGAATGCCGCGCGACGAGGAATAGCGGTGCGTGCGCGGATCGCGCACGGTCTCGACCAGCTTGTCGACGATCGCCTTCGGCGTCGGCAGGTCGGGATTGCCCATGCCGAGATCGATGATGTCGGCGCCGCGCGACCGGGCGCTCGCCTTCAGGCGGTTGACCTGTTCGAAGACATAGGGCGGAAGCCGGCGGGTCTTGTAGAAATCTTCCATGACAGTTCCTTGGAGCGGTCGCCGCGTCCGGGCGCGAAGGTCGGTCTGGTGCGGCGATATACACGCATTCGCCGACGCGGGAAATAGCGGGCGGGCGCGGCGTCGCGCGCCCTTCCTATTCGGTCTCGATGTCGGAAAGCGTCTTCTCCTGGCCTTTCCCGATCTTGCGCAGCGCGGCCGCGCTGGCCTGTGCCGAACCGCCGCCCTTGGTCTTCTGTGCGGCTTGGGCCGCCTTCAGCTCGGCGATCTTTGCCTGCTTTTCGGTCGGCGTGATCTGCTCGGTTGCCGGCGTCGGCACATTGTTGAGGTTCGGGAACGTCCCGGTCACGCGCGCCGAGCCGCCCTCGACGCCGAGCGGCGCGATGTCGTTCAGGTTGGCGGACTGACAGCCTGCCGGCAGCGCGACCGCGCCCGCGATGCACGCCAGGCGAAATATCCGTCGAACAGACGCCAGTGTCATAATCTTCCCCTGCAATCGGGCTACGCAAAGACGGATGCGCCGGTCCGCAATTGGACCGGGATGCGTCTGCCATGATAATATGTCAAGAAAACGCTACGGGAGGACTGTCGGACCATGGGCGAGGCAAAGGATACCGGCAAGCCGGAGTCACCGGAACAGCCGGCTGTCGAACAATATCTGGTGAAAGATCCGGATCGCTTCGCCGTCAACATGGCCCGCATGGTCGAGGAGGCCGGCAAGGCCGCCGCCGCATGGGCCGGCCCGCGCGAGCGCGGCGAGGTTCGCGACTCGCTGGCCGATCCCATGGCCGACATGGTGAAGACCTTTTCCAAGGTCACGGAATATTGGCTGTCGGACCCCGCGCGCGCGCTCGAGGCGCAGACCAAGCTTTTCTCCGGCTATATGGAGGTTTGGGCCAATTCCATCCGCCACCTGACCAGTGATGGCCCGGTCGAGGACGTCGTCGTGCCGGATCGCGGCGACAAGCGCTTCCAGGACCCCGAATGGGGCAAGAACGCCTTCTTCGACTTTCTGAAACAGGTCTACATCGTCACCTCGCGATGGGCCGGCGATCTGGTGACGCACGCGGACGGGCTGGACGAGCACACCCGCCACAAGGCCGGCTTCTATGTGAAGCAACTCTCCAACGCGATTTCGCCGTCGAATTTCATCCTGACCAATCCGGAGCTCTTCCGCGAGACGATCGCCAGCAATGGCGAGAACCTGGTCCGCGGCATGAAGATGCTGGCCGAGGACATCGCCGCCGGCCATGGCGAACTGAAGCTGCGCCAGGCCGACAACTCGGCCTTCGAGGTCGGCCGCAACATCGCGCTCAGCCCCGGCAAGGTCGTCGCCCGCAGCGCGGTCGCCGAAATCATCCAGTACGAGGCGTTGGGCGAAACGGTGCTCAAGCGGCCGCTCCTGATCTGCCCGCCATGGATCAACAAGTTCTACATCCTCGACCTCAACCCTGAAAAATCCTTCATCCGCTGGGCGGTCGGCCAGGGTCACACGGTGTTCGTCATCTCCTGGGTCAATCCCAACGAACGTCACGCCCGCATGAGCTGGGAGGACTACATCAGCGGCGGGCTCGAGCTCGGGCTGGACGCGGTGGAGACCGCGACCGGCGAGACCAGCGTCAATGCGATCGGCTACTGCGTCGGCGGTACGCTGCTCGCCGCGGCGCTCGCCCTGATGGCGAAGACCGGCGACCACCGGATTCGCTCGGCGACGCTATTCACCACCCAGGTCGATTTCACCTATGCGGGCGACCTCAAGGTGTTCGTCGACGAGGACCAGATCGCCGCGCTCGAAAAGGCCATGGAGGAAAAGGGCTATCTCGACGGCACGCGCATGGCGACGGCCTTCAACATGCTGCGCTCGAGCGACCTGATCTGGCCCTATGTGGTCAACAACTACATGCGCGGCCGCGAGCCGATGCCGTTCGATCTGCTCTACTGGAACGCCGACTCGACGCGCATGAGCGCGGCGAATCACTCCTTCTACCTGCGCAATTGCTATCTTGAAAACACGCTCGCCGCCGGCCGGATGAAGCTCGGCGGCCACACGCTCTCGCTCGGCGACGTCACGATTCCGGTCTACAATCTCGCCGCCCGGGAGGATCACATCGCGCCGGCCCGCTCGGCTTTCGCCGGTTGCGCCTTGTTCGGCGGCGACGTCGAATTCGTCATGGCGGGCTCCGGCCACATCGCCGGGGTGATCAATCCGCCGGCTGCGAAAAAATACCAGCACTGGACCGACGGACCGCCTGTCGGCGATTTCGACGCCTGGGTGGCCAGGGCAACCGAGAACCCGGGCTCGTGGTGGCCGCATTGGCAGCGCTGGATCGAGCGCCTCGACAACGACCGCGTCGCCGCCCGGATACCCGGAGCCACGACGCCGGTTCTGGGCGATGCGCCCGGCGAATATGTCAGGGTGCGCGTGTGAAGCCGGGCGCGAATATGGCAGCGGGCCAGGTCAAACCATGATCTCGCCTCATTTCATGCCTAGCCGGGAAGACTAGGGGCTTGCAATTTTGCGTGTTACTGCGTCTCTTGGCGTCGCTCGCCGGGATGCGTTTGGTCAGGGGTGGCCTTCCCGGCTTGAAGCGCGCAACCGACGAAGGGGATCGTATTGAGATCTGAAGGATCGCACCCTGCGGACCGAAAGATGCGCGTCGCAGGCGCCGCGTTCCTGTCCCTCTTGCTTGTGTCATGCACGACGGGCGGCCTCGCCTCCCTCGAGGTCGGCAATCCCGCCTTCACCACTCCCGAAGCCAGCGGTACACAGGCGGCGAATGCCGATGGCACGGCTGCCGCGCCGATCGTGTCCCTGGCCGCCGAGCAGGATGCCGATACGCTGGCCGCGCAGGATTTCGTGCCGGTGCCCAAGCCCGGCAGTGCCGCCGTAGCGGTCGAAACCGCCGCCCCCACCGAACAGACAGCCGCGGCGCCGCCCGCCGCCGAAGCAGCGCCGCAGCTCCTGGCCGCAGCCGCTCCCGCCACCGCACCGGCGGAAACCGCCGACGTAACGAGGGCCCCCGAACCGCCGGTCGAAAAGACCGCATCCGCCCCTGCCCCCACTCAGTTCATCGAGAATCGGCCAGCCGGCCAGATCGTCGAGGCGAGCTTTGCCCCGCCGCCCAAGAAGCGCGGCTTCCTGGCCGGGCTGTTTTCCGCCTCGCCGCAGGAAGCGCCGGTCATGTCGGCGCCGTCGGCGCGCAAGCCGCAGCCCGTCGTCAAGCTCGCGTCCGCCGGTCCGATTGGCGTCACGCCGGCCAGCGAATCCCCGGCCCGCGAATCGCTCGGCACCGCCCTGCCCGGCGTCCGCCAGTCGTCGCTTTTCGAAATCACCCGCAAATCCGGCCTCGACGACGACAGCGACGTCGATCTCCACGAGGACGAGGAAGCTCCGATGCAGCTTGCCTCGGCCGCCGGCATGGGCCGCCTCGCCCCGAACGGATTGCTGATCCAGCGCGAGAGCGTCGATGTCGCCTGCCTGAAACCCTCGCTCGTCCGCATGCTGAAGCAGATCGAGCAGCACTATGGCAAGCGCGTGGTGATCACGTCGGGCTACCGCAGCCCGACCTACAACAAGCGCGTCCGCGGCGCGCGCAACTCGATGCATATGTATTGCGCCGCCGTCGATCTCCAGATCGCCGGCGTCAGCAAGTGGGAACTCGCCAACTACGCCCGGTCGATGCCGGCCCGCGGCGGCGTCGGCACCTACTGCCACACGGAATCGGTGCATATCGACGTCGGTCCCGAGCGCGACTGGAACTGGCGCTGCCGTCGCCGCAAGTCCTGACGCCTGCCTCCGCCCGCTGGTGAAACAACCCTGTCCGTTCGCCTTCCCCGGCGCGCCCTGTCGATAGCGACTGTCCGCG
>JAUYMV010000552.1 GCA_030698645.1 Mesorhizobium sp. | reverse complement strand
CGCATAGGCGCTGAAAGGCCGGAGCGGCGCTCCGGCCTTCATCCAGCTGTCACGAACCGCGCATAGGCGGAATGACAGCTGGAGACTCAGACATGCCGACGAAGGTTTTCCCGGAACTGTCCTACGCCAATGCGGGCCAGCCGCGGCTGAAGCGCTGGTTCATCCGCTCGGTCGAGGATCTCTCTGGCCGCGACCGCTTCGCGCGGCTCTACGATATCTGGCGCGGTTCGATCGTGCCGCGCGGCGAGTTGATCTTTTCGCGCATGCTCGAGCTGATCGACGTGCGGCTCGTCTGCGAGGACCAGTGGCCGCCGCAGGGCCTGCCGCAATCGCCGCTGGTCATCGTCGCCAACCATCCCTTCGGCATCGGCGACGGCATCGCCGTGCTGTCGCTCGCCGAGCAGCTCGGCCGGCCGTTCCGCGTCATGATCAACGCGGAACTGCTCAAGGTCAGGGAGATGGAGCCCTATTCGCTGCCGATCGACTTTTCCGACAACAAGGACGCGCTGAAGAACAACATGGCGGTGCGCCACGAGGCGCTGCGCCTGCTGAAGGAAGGCGTCACGATCGTGATCTTTCCCGCCGGCGGCGTCGCCACGGCGCCGAGCGGCTTCGGCGTCGCGCGCGACCTGCCGTGGAAGATGTTTCCGGCGCGGCTGGTCCAGGAGGCGAAGGCCGCCGTCATTCCGATGCATTTCTCCGGCCAGAACGGCCGCCTGTTCCATCTCGTCAGCCGGCCGATGCTCGCCGCCGAGCAGGGCGGCGGGCGTTTCAGGCAGGCGCTTGGCGAGATTTCGCTGATGCTGCGCACCTCGCTCCTGATCCGCGAATTCGCCAGGCTTTCCGGCAAGTCGATCAGCGTGCGCATCGGCGGCGCTATCGCATGGGCGGACCTGGAGCCGATTCGCGACCGGAAGCTATTGATCCGGCATCTCCAGGACGCGGTTCTGGCGCTTGCGCCGCAGGACCGCATGCCCAAGCGCCGCGCGCGAAATGTCTGGCAGAAGCTGCGACGCCCGCGGACACCGACCGCGCTCTACCGATAGGTCCGTCGCTCAGTCGAAGGGCTCATCCACCTTGACCGCCTTGGCGGCAGCGACATCGTTTTCGGCAATCACCTCGACGTCTTCGTTGCGCCCCGCTTCGACCTCGAAGTCGCGCTGGTAGATGCGGTCGCGGTTCTTGGCGATGATCGTATACTTGCCTTCGGCAAGCACCATCGAGGCGAACGCGCCGACGCTTTCCTTCACGATGTCGCCGGAATCCGTGAGCACTGACCAAGACGTGTCGGCGATCGCTTCGCCGCCTTTTTCGCGAACGAGCTTCATCGTCAACTGGGCGGCACGGTGCTCGACCAACGCCTCGGTCAGCTTGCCGGCCTCGACGCGGATATCGGAGCGGATCACCGCGTTGACATTGCCGTAGGTCGACACGACGTGATAGGTGCCCGAATTGAGGCGGATGACGGCGTTCGGACTGACGTCGGGCAGAATCAGCGCGCGGTCGCCCTCGGCGTTCTCCGCCGCCTCGTAGATCGAGAATTTCAGCTTGTCGGCCGGAATGCGGATGCCGCCGGAGAGCATGGCGTCGAGTTTCAGTCCGCCGGCATCGAGAACGAGGCTTTCGCGTCGCGATTCACGGCCGATCGTGATGCGCTTGGTGGCGCCTGCGCGGCCGAAAGAGGCATGGATGAGGTAGCTGCCGGGATCGAGCTGGAAGACGCTGGTGCCGCCTTGCGCCGAGGCGATCAAAGGCAGCTTGCCGTCCTCGCCCGGCACAGGCTTGAAGATGCGCCAGGTCAGCCCGCGCGTGATATCCGGACCGTCAGCGATGAGCTGGGCGGCCAGCGTCACCGCCCCGGTCGTCAGTTCGGGCAGCGGCTTGCCGCTGACCGGCGGCGCGTAGGTGTTGATGCCGTCGAGCGACAGGCCGGGCAGCGGATTGCCGAGCTCCTGCGCATGGACGATCGCCGGCGCGACCGCGAAGATCAGCCCCATTGCCGCGACGGTGAACACTCTGGCGACCATCATCATGCTTGCGTTGGAACCCAAGGCGGTGGCAATTTCAAGACGCAATCGGCACGGCATGCGATATCACCGCGCTCTTACCCGCCGAGCGCGCCCTCCCGACCCCAATCAAGGAGATTTTCTTGACGCCGCCAGTCATCGACTTTCTGCTGACGCGGAAATCCGCGCCGATCGACGCGCTGTCCGAACCCGCCCCGAGCGACGCGCAAATCGAGACGATGATCCGGATCGCCTCGCGCGTTCCCGACCACGGGCGGCAGGCGCCGTGGCGGTTCATTCTCTACCGCGACGACGTGCGCATGGAGATCGGCGAGAAACTGGCGGCCCTGGCGGAGAAGCTCGAGGGACCGCTGCCGGAGAACAGGATCGCCAAGGAGCGCGCCCGCTTTTCGCGCGCGCCGCTCGTCATCGGCGTCGTCTCGGTCGACCGACCGCACTCGGTGATTCCCGAATGGGAGCGGTTTCTGTCCGGCGGCGCGGCGGCGATGAACCTGCTGCTCGCCGCCAACGCGCTGGGCTTCGGGGCAAACTGGGTCAGCAACTGGTTTTCCGAAAACGCGGAAGCCCGGCGCATGCTCGGTCTCCGTGAAACCGAGCGTGTGATCGGTTTTGTCCATATTGGCAGCTTTTCCGGCGATATTCCGGAGCGCCCGAGGCCGGACGTCGCCGCGCTCTATGCCGACTATTCCGGCCCGGCGGACGACTGAACATGTTCTACGAACCGTCGAAGGGACACGGCCTGACGCACGACCCGGCGAAGGCCATCGTCTCGCCGCGCCCGATCGGCTGGATCTCGACGCGCGGCGCGTCCGGAGCGCTCAACCTTGCGCCCTATTCATTCTTCAACATGCTGTCGTCGCACCCGTTACTGGTGTGGTTCTCGTCCGAGGGCGAGAAGGACAGCGTGACGTTTGCGCGCGAGAGCGGCGAGTTCGTCGTCAACCTGGTCGGGCGCGACCTGGCGGCGCGCATGAATGCCAGCGCGGTCGACGCGCCGCGCGGCACGAGCGAATTCGACTATGCCGGACTGACGCCCGAGCCAAGCCGGCTGGTCGCCGCGCCGCGGGTCAGGGAGGCGCATGCCTCGCTGGAATGCAAGGTGACCGAGATCGCGCGGCCGAAGGGGCTCGACGGGCGCATGTCGAGTTCGACGGTCGTGACCGGCGAGGTCGTCGGCGTCCATATCGACGAAGCCGTGCTGACGGATGGTCTGTTCGACGTGGTCAAGGCGGGAAATGTCGCCCGCCTCGGCTACATGGACTATTTGACCGTCGACGAGGTGTTCGCGATGCGGCGGCCGCGCTGGACGGCCGACTGATTTCAGACGATAGGGCCGGCGCGCGCGAGCAGCCGCTCCGCGCGACGCAGATGCGGCCGGTCGAACATCTTTCCGCCGATGCCGACGACGCCCGGGTTGCCGGCTTCGGCGAAGGCTGCAATGAGCGCGCGGGCTTCCTCGACCGATTCGAGCGATGGCGTGAAGGCGGAATTGATGACGGGCACCTGCGCCGGGTGGATCGCCATCTTGGCGGTAAAGCCGTCGCGCTCGGCCTCGGCGCATTCGGCGGCCAGTCCCGCGAGGTCGCGAAAATCGACATAGACGGTGTCGATCGCCGCCGATTCGGTCGCGGTGGCGGCGAGCAGCGTCATCGCGCGGGCAAGCCGGAAGACGTCGGTGTAGCGGCCCGCCGCATCGCGCGTCTGGCGCGCGCCGATGTCGGCCGACAAGTCCTCCGCACCCCAGGTGAGCCCGGCCAGGCGCGGCATCGGCTGCAGGTAGCTGGACGCGGCGAGCAGGCCGCGCGCGGTTTCCGTCATGATCGCGATGATGGAGGTCGCGCCGTCGGCAAGGCCTGCCTCGGCCTCGTGCACGCGCAGCTTGACCGAGAGCCGTGCCAGATCCGCGCTCGACGCGCATTTCGGCAGCATGACGCCGTCCGGCCGGGCGGCTATCACGGCGGCGAGGTCGGCATCGGCCATGCCGCTGTCGAGATCGTTGATCCGGACGTAGATTCTTGGCGCCGCCGCGCCGCGCCGCGCGGCGACGAACTCCGCCGAAATCTCGCGGGCGGCCGGCTTGCGGTCGGGCGCGACGGAATCCTCGAGATCGACGATCACCACGTCGGCGCCGGTAGCAAAGCCCTTGTCGAGCTTCTTTTCCGAATCGCCCGGCACGAAGAGCAGCGAGCGCATCAGGCGGGCTTCCGCATCATCATGGCCTGGCGTACGCAGCGTGCCACCAGCGCGCCGTGCTGGTTGTAGGCGCGGTGCTCGAACTCGACGATGCCGCGATCGGCCTTCGACTTCGACGGACGGACGGACTTGACCTCGGTCTCGACGCGGATGGTATCGCCGTGGAAGACGGGAGCCGGGAAGGTCGTATCGGTCATGCCGAGATTGCCGATCGTCGTGCCGAGCGTCGTGTCGTGCACCGAGATGCCGATCATCAGCCCGAGCGTGAACAGCGAGTTGACCAGCGGCTTGCCCCATTCGCTCTTCGCGGCGAAGTCGAAATCGATGTGCAGCGGCTGCGGATTGAGCGTCATGGTCGAGAACAACATGTTGTCGGATTCCGTGACCGACTTTGTCAGCGCGTGCCGGATCGTCTGGCCGGGCTGGAATTCCTCGAGGTAGAGTCCGGGCATGGCGCGTTGTCCTCCGCATGACCCAAGGGTGATAGGCACCGTCGGGTCCGCCTGCAAGCGGTTAAGAAACATGGTGAACAGTTCATAAACCTTTTGCCCCTAGCGTCGGGATGTCGGGTTTGGAGTCGTTCAGCGTCCATGATCATCGAGCATTTTCTCAGTTGGATCGATACCGCGAAGGTCGCCGAGCGGGCGGCCGCCGCCAATGCGCTGGCGCGCGCCTATGTGTTTTCCGATCTCAGCTTCGAAGAGCGCTGCGCCGCCGAGGCGGCGCTGACGCTGCTGCTCGACGACCCGTCGCCGAAAGTCCGCCTCGCCATGGCCGAGCCGCTGTCGCTCAGCCACCAGGCCCCGCAACAGATCATCGCCGGGCTGGCCTCGGACCAGCCGGAGATCGCCGCGCTCGTGCTGGTGCGTTCCCCGCTGCTCGGCGACGCCGACCTCGTCGACCGCGTCGCGGCGGGAAGCCCGGCGGTGCAGAGCCTGATCGCCATGCGGCCGCAGATCTCGATGTCGCTGTCCGCGGCGCTTGCCGAGACCGGCGATGCGGCCGCCTGCCGCGAACTCTTGAGAAATGGCGGCGCGGACATCGCCGCGCTCAGCCTGCGGCGCATTGCCGAGCGGCATGGGCATGAGGCCGAACTTCGCGATATCATGCTGCGCGACCGACGCGTGCCGGCCGAGACGCACCATCTGCTGATGGCGAAGCTCGGGGAGGCGTTGCAGGGCTCGCCCCTCGTCCGCGCGCTGATCGG
>JAUYMV010000544.1 GCA_030698645.1 Mesorhizobium sp. | reverse complement strand
CCTCCCAGGTCGTCAAGCAGAGGCAGGCCGAGCTCGAGGCGGCCGAGCGTCTGGCCAAGACGGGAACGGTTTCCAAGCTCAGCCTCGACACCGCCGTTTCGGCGCTCGCGCAGGCCCAGTCGCAGCTCAAGCAGGCGCAGGCGGATCTCGAGCGCCTGACCAGCGTCGCTCCGTTCCACGGGGTGATCGACAGCGTCGACGTCGAGCTTGGCAGCGCCGTGGCGCAGGGCGCCCAGATCGCCACCCTGCTCGCCCTCGACCCGGTCGTGGTCAAGGGCGAGGTCAGCGAGCGGGATCTGCGCTATGTCAAGACCGGCGATGCGGCCGACGCGTTGCTCGTCAATGGCGAGCGCGTCGGCGGCACGGTCCGCTACATCAGCCGCGAATCGACCCCCGCCACGCGCACCTATCGCGTCGAGGTGGCGATCCCCAACCCCGACGAGCGCATCCCCGCCGGCATGACGGCCGAGATTACCATCCGCGCCGAAGCCGCGGACGCAGTCGTGCTGCCGCGCTCGGTGGTGACGCTCAGCGCAGCCGGCGACCTCGGCATCCGCGCCGTCGACAAGGAAAACAGGATCGTCTTCTTCCCGATCGACCTGCTGGACGACATGACCAACGGGCTGGTGCTCGGCGGCGTGCCGGCCGACGTGCGCGTCGTCGTCGCCGGCCAGGACCTCGTGACCGAAGGCGACGAGGTGAACCCTGTCGAAGCCGATCAGGAACTCATCAAGAAACTCGTCGGCGAAGTCGCCGGCACCAACTGAGCGGCAGGCCGTCATGGATATCGTCAAGCTTGCCATCCGCAACGCACGGCTGACCCTGTCGGTCCTTGTCTTCCTCGTCATCGCCGGAGCGCTCGCGTACCAGTCGGTGCCGAAGGAGGCCGAGCCGGACGTCGCCATCCCGATCATGTATGTCAGCCTGTCCTATCAGGGCATCTCGCCGGAGGACGCCGAACGTCTCCTGCTGCGCCCGGTCGAGGCGCAGCTGAAGAGCCTCAAGGGGCTGAAGGAGATGCGCTCCAACGCCTTCCAGGGCGGCGCCAACGTCATCGTCGAATTCGATCCGTCGACCAATCTCGGCGACGCGCTCATCGACACGCGCAACAAGGTCCAGGACGCCAAGCGCGACCTGCCGGCCGGCGTCGACGAGCCGACGGTCAACGAGGTCAACATCTCGGAATTCCCCGTCCTCGTCGTGACGCTCTCGGGAGACATTCCCGAGCGCGTTCTGACCATCGCGGCCAAGGCGCTGCGCGACAAGATCGAGGAGGTTCCGGGCGTTCTGGAAGGCACGATCCAGGGCGCGCGCGAGGAACTCGTCGAGGCCATCATCGATCCCGTGAAGCTGTCGTCCTACGGGCTTCGGCTCGAGCAGATCATCCAGGGCATCGGCGCGTCGAACAGCCTCGTCGCCGCAGGGGCGCTCGAAGGCACCGAGGGCAAATACGCCATCAAGGTGCCGGCATTGATCGAGACGCCGGAGGATGTCGCCAATCTGCCGGTCGTCGCCGGCCAGAACGCGGTCGTTCGCGTCCAGGATCTCGCCACCGTGCGCTCCACCTTCAAGGACGCCGAGACGATCACCCGGCTCGACGGCAAGCCCGCCATCGCCATCGAGGTCAAGAAGCGCATCGGCGCCAACATCGTCGAGACGATCAAGGGTGCGAAAGCCGTCGCCGACGAGTTCATCAAGACCGTGCCGCCGGGCATGGAAGTGACCTACACGCAGGACAAGTCGGTCTTCGTCAACCAGTTGCTGAACGACCTGCAGAACCACGTCCTGATCGCCGTCATCCTGGTCTTCATCGTCATCCTCTACGCCCTGTCGGGCCGCGCCTCGATCCTGATCGGCCTCGCCATTCCCTCCTCCTTCCTGATGGGCATCCTGGCGCTGGCGCTGATGGGCTACACGATCAACATGATCGTGTTGTTCAGCCTGATCCTGGCGGTCGGCATGCTGGTCGACGACGCGATCATCGTCACCGAATACGCCGAGCGGCGCATGTCGGAAGGCATGCCCAAGGAGATCGCCTTCGAGGAGGCCGCCAAGCGCATGGCGGGCCCCGTCATCGCGGCCACCATGACCCGCATCGCCGCCTTTTCGCCTCTGCTGTTCTGGCCGGGCATCATCGGCGACTTCATGAAATATCTGCCGATCACGCTGATCGTCACGCTCGCCGCCTCCATGGCCTATGCGCTGATCTTCGCGCCGGCGATCGGCGCGATCTTCGCCAAGCCGCCCGCCTACCACGAGGAAGACCATCGCGACGGCGTCTACATGGCCGTCGTCAAGAAGGCCGTGCACTACCCGATCACCGCGGTCATGCTGACGCTGGCGCTGCTCTTCGGATCGCTCTACTCCTACGTCAACTACGGCAACGGCGTCGAATTCTTCCCGACCGTCGAACCCGACTACGGCCTGCTCTATGTCCACGCCCGCGGCAATCTATCGCTTGCGGAAATGGATTTCGCCACCCGCGAGGCCGAGAACCGCATTCTCGGCTGGCCCGGCATCACCTCCGTCTACACCCGCGTCGGCAAGACGCGCGGCGGCCAGGACATCCCGGAAGACGTCATCGGCGTCATCCAGTACGAGTTCGTCGACTGGCGCGAGCGCAAGTCGGCGCATGTGATCCTGGACGAGTTGCGCGGCAAGATGGCCGGCATTCCGGGCGTCGACGTCGAGGTGCGGGTTCCCGATGCCGGTCCGCCGACCGGCAAGGCCATCCAGGTCCAGCTCTCCGCGGTCGATCCCGCGGGCCTCAACGACTATGCGGCGAAGGTCGCCGCGGCCGTCGCCAACGTGCCGGGCGTCATCGACATCTCCGACGGCCTGCCGCCCCCCGGCATCGACTGGGCGCTTGAGGTGGACCGCTCCAAGGCGGCGCAATACGGCATCAGCCCGACCTCGGTCGGCACCGTCGTGCAGCTCGTAACCACAGGTCTGAAACTCACCGACTACCGACCGCCCGGCGCCGACGACGCGGTCGACATCCGCCTGCGGCTGCCGGAGGACCGGCGCACGCTGGCCGCCCTCGACCAGTTGCGCATCGAGACGGCGCAGGGCTCGGTGCCGATCTCCAACTTCGTCTCGCGCAAGCCCGAGAGGACGGTCGGCATCCTCAACCGCATCGACGCCAAGCGCACGATCACGATTCAGGGCAACGTCGCCTCCGGCTTCCAGGTCGCCAACGTGCAGGCCGAGGTGACCAAGGTCGTCCAGGGCATGGCGCAGCCGGGCATCGACTGGAAGCTCGCCGGTTCCAACGAGGACAGCGCCGAGGCCGGCGCCTTCCTGATGAATGCGTTCGGAGCGGCGATCTTCCTGATCTTCATCGTCCTGCTGGCGCAGTTCAACAAGTTCACCAGCGTTCTTATCGTGCTGTCCTGCGTCGTCATGGCGACGATCGGCGCGCTGCTCGGCATGCTGGCGACGGGCCAGGCCTTCGTCATCGTCATGTCCGGGATCGGCATGATCGCGCTTGCCGGCGTCGTGGTGAACAACAACATCGTGCTGATCGACACCTATGACCGCCTGCGCCGCGAGGGCTGGGACAAGCTCGAGGCGGTGCTGCAGACCTGCCGCGAGCGGGCGCGTCCCGTCGTGCTGACGGCGCTGTCGGCCATTCTCGGCGTCCTGCCGATCGCCTTCGGGCTCGGTCTCGAGATCTTCCATCAGGAGACCACGATCAACGCGCCCTCCACGCAGTGGTGGATCGCGCTGTCCTCGGCCATCGTGTTCGGCCTGGCTTTCGCGACGGTCCTGACTCTGGTCGTCACCCCGTCTATGCTGATGATCTTCACGCGCAGCAACGATAGCCGCTTCTACGCCTTCTTCCGCCGCCTGTTCCGGCGGGACGGCGGGACGAAGGCCGTCGACGCGCCCGCAGCCGAGCCGATAGCGGGCGCGCTGCCCTATCCGAAGGCTGCGGAGTAGGTCGCGGAACGCTGAAAGTCCGGAGCCGTGGAACCAATCGCCTCGTCGCGCATTGTGTCTGAATTGCGATGTTTCCGAAGGGGAAGTTCACATGACGCTCAGCACAATTCTCGTCATCATTTTGATTCTCATTCTCATCGGCGCCGTGCCGGCCTGGCCGCATTCGCGCGCCTGGGGCTACGGTCCTTCCGGCATCGTCGGCGTCATCCTGGTGATCCTGCTCATCCTGGTCCTGTTGGGTCGAATCTGATCCGCGCATTCCTCCCAAGCGCTTGATCGGCGAACGCGTCGTCCGCACTGGACGGCGCGTTTTGGTGTGCGGACCCGGGAGAGATTAGTGCTTGCGCGACAGCTCGCGCGTGGCGGCGTCGAGGCCGGCCAGCGTCAGCGGATGCATGCGGTTGGAAAAGATCTC
>JAUYMV010000410.1 GCA_030698645.1 Mesorhizobium sp. | reverse complement strand
CGCCTTGATCAGGCCCGCGAAGATCGTCGTCAGATCGATCGCATCGCGGAAGCGATCGATGAACGTGGTCGGAGCGATTCCGGAATAGACATAGGAGACCGCGATCGCGCCGCCCATCGCCGCGAAATTGGCGGCGATCGTCAGGCAGGGCAGCACGATGACGAGCGCGACCAGCCGCGGGAAGACCAGCACGCCGACGGGGTTCAGCCCGATCACCGTCAGCGCGTCGATCTCCTCGCGCATCTTCATCGAGCCTATCTCGGCGGTGATGGCGCTGCCCGAGCGGCCGGCGATCATGATGGCGGTCAAGAGCACGCCGATCTCGCGCAGCACCAGGATGCCGACGAGATCGACGACGAAGATTTCGGCGCCGAAATAGCGCAACTGGAAGGCGCCCTGCTGCGCGATGATGGCGCCGATGATCGACGACATCAAAAGCACGACCGGAATGGCTCCAATGCCCATCTTGTCGATTTGGCTGGCGATCGCCGCCGGATTGACCGCGTGGCCGCGGCCGAGCTTCATCTGCGCGCCTGCTATGGTGGCGCCAAGGATATGCATGCTCATCAGCAGGTCGCCGCGCAGATTGATCACGGTGCGTCCGAGCCTTTCGAGCAGCGCGATCGGTCCATAGCCGGGGCCCGCGCGGGGCAAGGGCACTTCCTGCTTCGTGGCGTCCGAGACGGCGTTGAGCAGGATATCCATGTTCGCCGACGCGCCGCTCAGAGTCACCGAAGCTCCGGCCGCTTCCTGCGCGGTGATCAGGCGCTTCACGAGCCAGGCGCCCGCGGTGTCCATCCGGGTCACGTCGCCGAGATCGATCGACAGCGTGTGAACGTCGCTCCGCCTGTCCAGCGCGCGCATCTGGTCGTCGGCCACAGCGACCGTCTGCGTCGTCCACGGACCGGCGAGCCTGGCCGCGATACCGCCATCCTCATCGCGCACGTCGATGCGCGCAATCGTGGCGTCGGTCTCGCTTGCGTCCGGATCGGCTTTGGTCAACATGCGCCTGTCTTAGCCCGCCACTGTCGTCGTGTCACTTGAGGAGACGGTGGTCGGAGCGCGAATTCGGAGCCCGTCAATGCCGCACGCCCTCGTTGTAGAGGCAGAGAAGTTTCCAATCGCGGGAACCTTCACCATTTCGCGCGGATCGAAGACGGAAGCCGAGGTCCTGACATGCGCGATTACCTGGAATGGAAAGACGGGACGCGGCGAATGCGTTCCATACGCCCGTTACGGTGAAACCATGGCGCGTGTTCGTGACGCGATTGAGGCGGTGCGCGGCGAAATCGAGCGCGGCGCGGGCCGGGCGGAATTGCAGGGATTGATGGCGCCCGGGGCGGCGCGCAATGCGCTCGACTGCGCACTCTGGGATCTCGAGGCAAAGACGACTGGCGCAACCGTCGCATCCCGCGTGTGCGCCGGGCCGCCAGGACCGCTTATCACCGCCTTCACCCTGTCGCTCGGCTCGGCCGAAGCGATGGCGGCGCAGGCAAGGGCGGAAGCACATCGGCCGGTCCTGAAGGTCAAGGTCGGCACCGCGGACGACGCGTCGCGCATCCGTGCCGTGGCCGCCGCCGCGCCCGCCACCCGCATCATCCTCGACGCCAACGAAGGCTGGAGCGACGACGACATCCGCGCCAATCTGGCGGTTGCCGCCGAATGCGGGATCGCGCTGATCGAACAGCCCCTCCCCGCCGGCAAGGATGCGATGCTGCGCCATATCCCGCATTCCGTGCCGATCTGCGCCGACGAAAGCCTGCACGTTGCCGGCGATCTGGCGCAGCTCGTCGGTCTCTACGACGCCGTGAATATCAAGCTCGACAAGACGGGCGGCCTGACGGCGGCGCTCGAATTGCGCGATCGTGCGCGAGCGCTCGGCTTCCAGATCATGGTCGGCTGCATGGTGGGCACGTCGCTGGCCATGGCGCCGGCCGTTCTGCTCGCGCAGGATGCCGATTTCGTCGACCTGGATGGACCGCTGCTGCTGGCGCGCGACCGGTCGCCCGGCCTCGTCTACGAGGGGTCGCTCGTCCTGCCGCCAGAATCGATGCTCTGGGGATAGGCGAGTGCTGCGAGCGCCGCCAGCATTCCGGCCGCGATGACACCGGCCATGACATAGTAGCCGGCCACCCCGATCCGCTCGTAGAGCGGGCCGCTCAGCAGCGTGATGGCGGCCATCATCGCCATGTTGATGAAGAAGGCCGCGCCCTGCGCCGCGCCCATGCGCGCCTCGGGAACTGTTTCCGTGAACATGCGCTGCGTGCCGAGGAAGACCAGGGAAAACGAAAAGGCGTGCAGGGCCTGCACCGCGAAGAAGCCGCCGAGGCCGAGCCCGCTCGGCGCGATCAGCGGATAGAGGCACCAGCGCAGGATGCCGATGCCGGCGCCGAGCGCGACGATCACCGGCGCGCGCCATGTCGAGAACAGGTGACGGAACGCGAAGAACATGGCGACTTCCGCCGTCACGGAAAACGCCCACAGCAGCCCGACCGCGCCGTCGCCGATGCCGACCGACTTCCAGTAGATCGAGCCGAAGGCGTAGAGGAAGGCATGGCTCGACTGCCCCAGCGCCGAGGCCGTGATGATCAGCAGGAAATAGGGCTGGCGTAATGCAAACGCGACGCGCGGCAGCACCTCCGACGGATTGGGCGCCGCCACGCGCGGGGCTCCGAGGCGCGGCAGCAGGACCGCCGCGACGATGATGGTCGACAGCCCGCCCAGCATCAGCCACGGCACGATGCCGGCGCCGGTCCGCGCCAGGATGTAGCCGCCGGCGATATTGGTCAGCAGGAACGAGATCGAGCCCCAGACGCGCATCCCGGCATAGTCGATCCCGAAGCGGCGCACGCCCGACAACGCGATCGAATCGGACAGCGGCGTGTGCGGCGCCCAGACGGCCGCGAGCAGCACCGAAACGGCGAGCACGACGACATAGGAGTTCGAGAGGAAGAAGCCGGCGCACAGAACGACCGACATCGCGGCGCAGGCGATCAGCACCGGCACCCGGTCCGGCGCCCGGTCCGCG
>JAUYMV010000528.1 GCA_030698645.1 Mesorhizobium sp. | reverse complement strand
GCCCTACTGCCCTACTGCCCTACTGCCCACTCCCCATTCGCCATTCGCCACTCCCCTACTCCCCCCGCCCGCACCCGTTCACGAGCCGGCTCACGGTTTCGTGATATAATGGCACTAATAATGCCACTTGTTATTGGCACTAGCCGTGTCTATTTCTCGTTCAGGCAGACGGAGACGACGCAAACGCGCCCCGGGTGCCCGCAACAAACGAGAAGGTTACCACCATGAACAAGTTCCTCATCGCTTCCGTCGCTCTCCTCGGCTTTGCCGGCGTCGCCGCCGCGCAGCAGGCTCCCGCGCTCTATGGCTCGAACTATTCCGACGCCGTGCTGAATTCGCAGGGCCAGTCGACCGGTCCGGTCCGCTCCGGCGTCGTCACCGGCCAGAGCAACATCTCGGCTCCCGAGACCGCCCGCGACTTCAACATCAACCTGTCCGACAACTACTCGGGCAAGTAACACCCAGCGAGGGACGGCCGGCCAGCCGCCGGCCGTCCCGCCGCGCTTGTGCGTGGCGCCTGTCATGCCCGTCCCGCCGCGCTTGTTGCGCGGCGCTTCTCATGCAAAGACGTTAGCCAAGGAGTTCGCGCGCCGCCGCAAGGCAAGGAAGACCCGAAAATGGCCCAGTCCCCATCCGCCGCCGGCACCATCGACAGGCCCGAGCTCGCGCCCGACGGCCGCCACTTGCGCGCCGAGCGCAGCCGGAAGTGCATCGTCGAGGCCCTGATGACCCTCATCCGCAACCGCGAGATCATGCCGAGCGCCGAGCGCGTCTCGGAAGCCGCCAATGTCGGCCTGCGCACCGTCTTTCGCCATTTCGAGGACATGGACAGCCTCTACCAGGAGGTCGGCGAGCAGATCGAGGCCGAGATCCGGCCGATCATCGACAAACCCTTCACATCGACCGACTGGCGCGAGCAGGTGCTCGAGATGATCGACCGCCGCGCCGAGGCGTTCGAATGGATCATGCCGTTCAAGGTGCAGGCCAACGCCCGCCTGCTGCAGTCCGCCTTCATGCGCGAAAAGCACCGCTGCGCGGTCGAGGCCGACATGGCGGGGCTGTACTGCGTGGTTCCGGAAGAGCTGCGCCAGGACGACGCCTTCTGCTCCGCGCTCTGCGCCGCGATCAGCTTCGACGTCTGGCACCGCCTGCGTGTCGATCAGAAGAAAACGCCCGAGGAAGCCAGGCACGCCATGCGGCGCATCGCCCGCGCGCTGCTGGCCAGTTGCTGAGCGGAAGCCCCTACCCTTCCACCATGCCCGCGAACCCGCCATAGATCATGCGCTTCATGTCGAAGGGCGTGCTGGCCGGGTCCATCTTCATGCGCGGGTCGGCGAACACCTTGCCGTTGATCGCGTCGCGATGGGCGCGGTCGCGATAAGTGATCCAGGCGAAGATCACCGTCTCGTCCTCCTTCGCCTGCACGGCGCGCGGAAACGAGGTCAGCTCGCCATAGGGCACGTCGTCGGCGATCGCCTCCAGATAGCCGAGCGCGCCATGCTCCATCCAGACGTCGCGGCCGAGCGTCGCCATCGCCTTGTAGGCATCCACCTTGTCCTTCGGCACGGCAAGCACGAATCCATCGACATAGGTCATGTCAGTTCCTCCGTTTGGCCCGCCATGATGCCCGCGGGCCGCGACCGTCTCAAGCCTCCCGCCGCCGGCCGGCGCAGTCTCCTGAACATCCCGCCACCGCCGGCCCCGCGCCGCGTTCGCGTTTGCGCCTGATCAAGGCGGCGCGATCCGGCTGCGGCATGATGGCGGGCGTCAACACCGGAGACCCCCCATGTCCGCCCGTTTCGGCTTCTTCGCCGCCCTTGCCTCGCTCGTCTTCGCCGTCGGCTACGGCGTCCCGCAGATCCTCCAGGTCGCGGGTCTGCTGCCGACGCCGCTCGACCTCATCCTGATCTTCCTGCCCTCGCTCCTGCTGGCGCCGGCCTTCGTCGCCACCATGGCCGCCCTGCACGTCCAGGCGCCGCCGCAGGCGGCCGCCGCCAGCCTGACCGGCCTTTCCTTCGCCATCCTCTATGCCGCGCTCGTCTGCTTCGTCTATGTCGTGCAGCTGGGCGCCGTCATTCCGGCCATCCTCGCCGGCGACCCGGCGCGCACCGCCGCCTTCGCCTGCTGCGCGCCGGGCAGTCCGCTCACCATGGTCGACCTGCTCGGCTACACCATGATGAGCCTCGCCACGCTCTGTTCGGCGGCCGCCCTGCGCGGCGATGGCCTGGAGCGCGCGGCACGGCTGTGGATGATCCTGAACGGCCTGCTCGCCCCGGTGCTGATCCTGCAGATCCTCTGGCCGTGGCTGATCTGGGCGGGCGCGCTCTGGCTGGTCACCTTTCCGGTCGCCATGACCTTCGTCATGACCGTGTTCGCCCGCCGCATCGACCGCGGCGCGATGTGATGGCCAGTCGCCCGATCCGGCCGGTTGGCCGCGGGCGGCGGCTGCGCTATATCGCTGCCATGCCAGAGATCACCAGCAAGCCCGCGACCCGGACCAAGCCGAAGCTCGAGCGGCCGAAGCTCTACAAGGTCATCCTCGTCAACGACGATTTCACGCCGCGCGAATTCGTCGTCACGGTGCTGAAGGCCGAGTTCGCCATGTCGGAGGACCAGGCGCTTCGCGTCATGATCACCGCGCATCAGAAGGGCGTCTGCGTCGTCGCCGTGTTCACCCGCGACGTCGCCGAGACCAAGGCTGCGCGGGCGACCGACGCCGGCAAGGCCGCCGGCTTTCCGCTGATGTTCACCACCGAGCCGGAGGAGTGAGCCGACCGTCCGCCAGAGGCGGTTCCGGCATGCCACTGACATGCCGCACGTCGAGCGAACACCGGGGCGGTGCCGGCGGCGCCGGGGTCCCCCGGCGGAAGTCCTCGCCTCGTCGAGCGTGACTGTCCGCATCTCCCCGTTGCGCGGCGGCGTTTGCCCCGCTAGTCAGGGCGCGACAATCAACGGAGGACATCTTTCATGAACCCATCAGGACAAGTCGCCATCGTCACCGGCGGCGGCTCGGGCCTCGGCGAAGCGACCGCCCGCGCGCTCGCCGCCCGGGGCGCCAGGGTCGCCATCTTCGACGTCGGCATGGCGCGCGCCGAGAAGGTCGCCGCCGAGATCGGCGGCATCGCGGTCAAGTGCGACGTGTCGAGCGCGGAGAACGGCGAGGCGGCATTCGCGGAGGTCGCCGAAAAGCTCGGCGTGGCGCGCATCCTGGTCAATTGCGCCGGCATCGGCATCGCCATGAAGACGGTGTCCAAGGACGGCGTCCATCCGCTCGACATCTATCGCAAGGTGATCGAGGTCAATCTTATCGGCACCTTCAACATGATCCGCCTGATGGCCGACCGCGCCCAGCACCTCGAGCCGCTCGAGGGCGGCGAGCGCGGAGTCATCATCAACACGGCGTCGGTCGCCGCCTATGACGGCCAGATCGGCCAGGCGGCCTATTCGTCGTCCAAGGGCGGCATCGTCGGGATGACGCTGCCGGTCGCCCGCGACCTCGCCCGGTCCGGCATCCGCGTCATGACCATCGCGCCCGGCATCTTCATGACGCCGATGCTGGCCGGCCTGCCGCAGGAGGCGCAGGCCTCGCTCGGTCTCCAGGTGCCGTTCCCGCCGCGCCTCGGCCAGCCGTCGGAATACGCCGCGCTCGCCTGCCATATCGTCGACAACCAGATGCTGAACGGCGAGGTCATCCGCCTCGACGGTGCCATCCGCATGGCGCCGAAATAGACCATGCCGGCAAGCCACAAGACCGGCCCGCTCGCCGGGCTGACCGTGCTCGAAATGGCCGGCCTCGGCCCGGTGCCGCTCGCCGGGCTGTTGCTTTGCGAAATGGGCGCCCGCGTGGTGCGCATCGAGCGCGCCGGCGCCACCCAGGCCTTCCTCGTCGTGCCGCCCGAGTTCGACCTCGACCGCCACGGCCGCGAGGTGCTGAAGATCGACCTGAAACGGCCCGAGGGCATCGATCTTCTCCTGCGCCTCATCGACGGCGTCGACGTGCTGGTCGAAGGTTTTCGCCCGGGCGTCATGGAGCGGCTCGGCGTCGGCCCGGAAACGGTGCTGGCGCGTAACCCGCGCCTCATCTACGGCCGCATGACCGGCTTCGGCCAGGACGGGCCGCTGGCGGCCCGGGCCGGCCACGACATGACCTATCTGGCGCTGACCGGCGTCCTGCATGCGATCGGCGAGAAGGGCGGCAAGCCGGTCCCGCCGCTCAACCTCGTCGCCGACTATGGCGGCGGCGCCATGTTTCTCGTCATGGGCGTGCTGGCCGCCCTGCTCGAACGCGGCGTGTCCGGCAGGGGCCAGGTGGTCGATGCCGCCATGGTCGATGGCGCGGCGATGCTGGCCGCCCCCTTCTTCGGCTTTCTCGCCACCGGCTTCTGGAAGGACGAGCGCGGCTCCAACCTGCTCGACACCGGCGCCCCCTTCTACGACACCTATGAATGCGCCGACGGGAAACATGTCGCGGTCGCCTGCCTCGAACCGCAGTTCTTCGCCGAATTCTCGCGCCTGCTGCCACTCGACGCGAAATTCGCCGCGCAGTACGACATGACGCTGTGGCCCGCGATGCGCGCCGCGATCGCCGCCCGCATTAGGGAGAAGACGCGCGACGAGTGGGCGGCGCTCTTCGAGGCGACCGACGCCTGCGTCGCGCCGGTCTTGTCGCTGAAGGAAGCGCCCGACCATCCGCATGCGCTGGCGCGGCGGACCCATGTCATGGCGGGAACGCTGCGCCGCCCGGCGCCGGCCCCGCGCTTCTCGCGGACGAAGTCCGAGACCGCCTCGCCGGACACGCCGGCGACCGGCCTGCGCGCGACGCTCGCCGGTTTCGGCTTCACGCAGGCCGAGATCGACGCCCTTGCCAGCGCTGGCGTCGCCGGGTGACAAGCAGCGCACCATAGTCAGGATTGCGAGATGCAGGACAAACCGAAGGATGTCATCCGCACCACAGACGCCGAGGCAATCCGGCTCGCCAGGACCCTGCTGCGCAGCGCCCGCTTCGGCGCTCTGGCCGTGCTCGACCCCGACACGGGCGCGCCTCTCGCCAGCCGCGTCGGCATCGCGACCGATCTCGATGGCGCGCCGCTGATCCTCGTGTCCGGCCTCTCGGCGCACACCAGGGCCCTCGTCGCCGATCCGCGCTGCTC
>JAUYMV010000522.1 GCA_030698645.1 Mesorhizobium sp. | reverse complement strand
GTGCGCATGATCGCGGCGGAAGGCGGCGCCGCGCTGGCGAAGCCGGTTTCGGCGGCGATGACGGCGAAGGTGAAGACATGCTCCGAAAGCAGCACCGTCAACGAAGTCATGGAGACCATGACGCGTGGCCGTTTCCGCCATCTTCCGGTCGAGCAGGGCGGCGTCCTGGTCGGCATCATCTCGATCGGCGATGTGGTCAAGCGCCGAATCTCGGAGGTCGAAAAGGAGGCGGAGAACATCCGCGCCTATATCGCAACTGTTTGAGATAGCATTGCAAGATACGGAAATAGCGTTAGAAATATTCACCGAATGAAGCGTTTCTGGCTCGCGCGGCGACGATGCCCAGCGCCGGGGGTGAGCGCGGATGGGCCATGCGGCGAATTCCATGCAAATAATCAGGAAGTGTTAAGCCCTTGCGCGCGACTGTGGCGTACCCCACCACGGAAGGCCCGAACATGCCCGACGAATTGTCCGCGCAGGACGACCAGCCATCGGCCCCGAAATCGCAGGACGGCAAGACGATCGCCGCATTGCGGGCCGCGCTGGATGCTCAGGGGCAGTTGATTCGCCAGCAGTCGGCCGACCTTGCGCACAGCCAGAAGATTTTCGACCGGTCTTCCGCCGCTGCCCGGATCGGCGTCTGGGAATGCGAACTGACGGACGAATCGCTGAGATGGACGGACGTCGTCTACGACATTTTCGATATGCCGCGCGGCTCGACGCTCGACCGCAACGAAATCGTCAAACTTTACTCAAAGGAGACGGTTGAACATCTTCACCGGCGGCGCAGCAGGGCGATCGCCGAGCGCACCGGCTTCAGCCTGGACGCCGAGATCATCACGCAGAAGGGCAATCGGCGCTGGATAAGGATCACCGCGACGGTGGAGTGCGACAAGGGCGCTCCGGTTCGCATCTTCGGTATGAAACAGGATATCACGCAGGAGAAGATCCTGGCGGATCGGACCCGCTACCTGGCCGAGTTCGACGAGATGACCGGGCTTGCGAACCGCAGCCAGTTTCATTCGAAGCTGGCCGAGTTGGCGGTGCGCGAGACGGAAAGGCCGACCCTCGGCGCGCTGCTGCTCGTCGACCTCGACGGCTTCAAGATCGTCAACGACAGCTTTGGACATGCGGCGGGAGATGATTGCCTGCGCGAGGCGGCAACGCGCATGCTCGGCGTGTGCACCGGCGCGGAACTCGTCGCCCGCATTGGCGGCGACGAATTCGCAATCCTGGTGGGATCCCATCTCGATCTCGGCGCCATCTCGGCGCTCGCGCGCGAGATCATCGCGGCGGTTGGCGCCCCCCTAAGCCGTGGCGGTCGGATGCTCAAGCTCGGCGCCTCGGTCGGCGCGGCGCAGTTCGACACCTGCACGCCGGCGCAATTGTTCACCCGGGCCGACACGGCGCTCTACGCCGCCAAGGCCGCGGGCCGCAGCACGTTCCGTATTTTCAAGCCCGGCCACGATGATCGCAACGCGGTAGCGGCGGCCTGACGAAACCGTCGCGCTGTTTCCGGCTATCCGGCCGATCACAGGGGCTCTAGAGTCACGCCTGTGCCGCCGCCCGAGCGGGGCACGTCGCGGGAGGCAACTGCACGATGAATCCGATACTCCGCTTTCACGGTGCCGCCGGCGGCGTCACCGGGTCATGCTACGAGGTCGAGACGGCGACCTGCCGGATCCTTGTCGATTGCGGAATGTTCCAGGGCTCCAAATCCGAAAAGGAGCTGAACTACGGGCCGTTTCCGTTCGAGCCGCCGGCGATCGATGCCGTCATTCTCACCCATGCCCACATCGACCACAGCGGTCTGCTGCCGAAGCTCGTGCGCCAAGGCTTCGACGGTCCGATCCACGCCACGCAGGCCAGCATAGACCTCTGTTCGGTCATGCTGCCCGACTCGGCCCATATCCAGGAAACGGAAGTCGAGAATCTCAACCGCCGCAATGCCCAGCGGGGCCGGCCACAGGTGACGCCGATCTATACCCTCAGGGACGCCGCCACCTGCATGACCTTGTTTCGTGCGGTCGCGTTCGATAGCTGGACCGCCGTCGGCCAGGGAATTCGCGCACGATACTGGAATGCCGGGCATCTGCTTGGTTCGGCTTCGGTGGAGCTGGAAATCGAGCAGCAGGACGGCGATGCGCCGCTTCGCCTCCTCTTTTCGGGCGATATCGGGCCCGGCCACAAGCTGCTGCAGGCGGATCCCGAAGGTCCGGCGGGGATCGACTACCTCGTCTGCGAATCCACCTATGGCGACCGCGACCGGCCGGTGGTGACGCCGGACGAACGCCGCGCGCTGCTCGCCGACGAGGTGCGGAAGGCCGCGCAGGCGGGCGGTCCTCTGATCATTCCATCGTTTGCCGTCGAGCGGACGCAGGAACTGCTCGTCGACCTCTTCCAGCTGATGCGGGCGGGCGCCGTTCCGAAAGCGGCGATCTTCGTGGATTCGCCGCTGGCAAGCCGCGCAAGCGCGATTTTCGAAGCGCATGCAGGCGAGATCGAGGGCGGCGATATCCTGCGCCAGGCGCTCGGCTCTAGCGACATCCGCTTTTCGGAAAGCGTCGAGGAGAGCAAGGCGATCAACCGCCTGACGGGCTTCTTCGTGGTGATCGCCGCAAGCGGGATGTGCGATGCGGGCCGGATACGCCATCACCTCACGGCGCATCTCTGGCGCCGGGACGCAACGGTGATGATGGCCGGCTACCAGGCGCAGGGTACGCTCGGGCGCATCCTGCTCGATGGCGCTCCGCGCGTCCGCATCCAGGGCGAAGAGATCGACGTCAAGGCGCGCATCCTGCTGTTCGACCTCTATTCCGGCCATGCCGACGCAGGCGAACTCGTGGCCTGGGTCAAGGCCCGCTTCCCGGTGCGTGGAGGCGTTTTCCTGACCCATGGCGAACCCGTGGGTCTCGAAGGGCTACGAAGCCGGCTGTCCGGACTGATCCCCGATGGTCGCCTCGTCGTGCCGCGCATCGACGACGCGTTCGAACTTGCCACCGCCGGTCCGCGTCCGTTCGACCTCAACAGGCCGCACAGGCTGCCGCCGGAGAAAGTGGCGCACCTCGACTGGCATAACGATCTGTCGAAGCTTCTGCTGGATATCAGCGCGGCTGTGGATGCGGCTGCCGACGAACGCGGGCGGGCCGCCGTCATACGGCGCCTGCGCCGCGCGCTCGAAACCCGCGCCAAATGACGCAGATCCTCGCGGCATTCGTCAGCCGCCTACGATTTGCCTGTTCGTTTGCGGCAACCATTTCGCGCGGTGTGTGAAACGATCGTCATACGCCGCCGAAAAATTTTCCTACAGGGATCAGGGGCGCGCAACTGCGCTCGACGCCTTCATGGGAGGGGCGGATGCCTGTCGTTGTCTTGCGAGGCACATACCACGTCAAGGGACGCGAGCCGGATGGCGATTCGATCGCGTTCATGGCCGACGATCCGACGCTGTGGGACCACTTCGTCTGGAAAGACCAGCGACGCAAGCCGCGGCCGGGACGCAACAAGCCGGTGCAACTGCGCATCGAGGCGATCGACGCGCTCGAAACCCACTACGAAGGCTACTCGCAGCCGAAGGCCATCGCCAAGTCCGCCACGCACCAGCTGCTGACGGCTTTCGGCGTCCGCGCGCTCAGCTACAATCTCAATTTCACCAGCATCATCAAGGCCGAAGATGGCGTACCGGGCACGATCATCTCGAAGGGCCTGGACATGTACGACCGGCCGATCGCCTACGCGCTGCTTGGCGACCACGGGCTGGCGGACGGCGCCGTGCTGCCCGGGATGACCGAGCAACTGGTGGCCGCCACCATCAACTTCAAGCTCGCGGCGGAGGGGCAGGTCTATCCAACGTTCTACACGACGACGGATTCGGTCGGCGTCGATGTGATCTCGCGCGGCGTCGCCGATGCGATCGAGCAGAAGCGCGGCATCTGGACCTTCGACCGCAGCCCCGGCTTCACCTTCTGGGAGCCGCGCACCATCTACGAAGACGTCGTGATTCTGCCGAAGCTGTTTCGCCGGCTGGTGAACTTCAGCAATGCCAGCGACAGCATGGACGAATTCGCCGCCTGGGCGAATGCCAAACGCGATCCGTTCAAGGTGATCTCGACTGGTGCGTCGCATACGAAATTCGGCGATCTGCTCGAGATCGACGGGCGCGACGTAGCGATGAAGTTCGACCCGCTCGACATTCTGTTCAAGGCGGATTGAGAGCGGCGGCCCAGGATCACACCGCCGTTCCGACCAGCGCGCCGATGCCCGCCGTCGCCGCCATCGCCAGCGCCCCCCACAGCGTCACCCGAAACGTCGCCCGCAGCACGTTCGCGCCGCCCGCCTTCGCGCCGATCGCACCGAGCAGGGCGAGAAAGAGGAGCGAGGCGGCGGAGACGGCCGGGACCAGCAGGTTAGCCGGAGACACAAGCACCATGCCGAGCGGCATGGCGGCGCCGACCGCGAAAGTGGCGGCCGACGTCAGTGCCGCCTGGATCGGGCGTGCCGTTGTCATTTCCGATATGCCGAGTTCGTCATGCGCATGTGCCGCGAGCGCATCTTTGGCCATCATCTGGTCGGCCACCTGCCGCGCCAGTTCGGGCTCGACGCCGCGCTTCACGTAAATTTGCGCCAGTTCCTCACGCTCGAAGTCTGGTTGAGTCTCCAGTTCGAGGCGTTCGCGTGCCAGATCGGCGGTCTCCGTGTCGGATTGCGAGCTGACCGAGACATACTCGCCAGCTGCCATCGACATGGCGCCGGCGACGAGACCGGCGATTCCGGCGACCAGGATTTCCGCGCTGCCGGCGGACGCCGATGCAACGCCGACGATGAGACTTGCGGTCGATACGATGCCGTCATTTGCCCCAAGCACGGCGGCGCGCAGCCAGCCGATCCGCGAGACGAGATGGCGTTCCGTGTGAAGGCGGCTCACTGTTTCCTCCGGATCACACCCTCGAGGCGCGTGGCCGCCGCGACCGTATTCGAAATCGTGCCGTATTTGCGCACGTTCTTGTGCAGCAGCTCGAGCCGCTGGTCGCTCTCGCCGGTATCGACGGTGAGGGTATAGTCGATCGAGACGATCTTCGGCGGGCTGTCCTGCCGCACGGCACGCAGGCTGACCTCGACCCCGCTGAGCTCGAATCTCAGCATGGGCATGACGCGTTCGATGCCCTTGATCATGCAGGCCGCGACCGCGGCCAACAGCAGTTCGGCAGGATTGAAGGCATCGGACCGGCCGGCAAGATCGGTGTCGAGCAGGATTTCGGCGTCTTTCGTCATCGCCAGCGCGCCATGCGCATC
>JAUYMV010000501.1 GCA_030698645.1 Mesorhizobium sp. | reverse complement strand
GGGCTCGAGCGCCTGCGCGCCGGCATCGAGCCGGGCGACGCCATGGCGTTCGCGCCGCGCTCGCGCTGGCCGCTGGACGCCGACGCGGCGCCGCTGTTCGGCGCGGGCAAGCGCGGGGCGAAGGCATGAGCCGGCTAAATTCCCGTATCGCGGTGCTCGGGGGCGGCGCCTGGGGCACGGCGCTGGCGCTGACCGCGCTGCGCGGCGGCCATGAGGTCGCCTTCTGGATGCGCGACGCGGCGACCATCGCCGCGATCAACGAGGGCCATCGCAACGAGCGCTACCTTCCCGGCATCGCGCTCGATCCGGAATTGCGCGCGACGGGCGACCTCGGCGTCGCGCTGGCGCGGGCAGACTGCATCCTGGCGGTCGCGCCGGCGCAGTCGCTGCGCGGCCTGATCCGGGACATCAGGGGACACGCTGCAAGCGACGTGCCGGTCGTCATCTGCGCCAAGGGCATCGAGCGCGACACCGGGCGGATGCTGTCGGAAATCGTGCGCGAATCGCTGCCTGACAATCCGGTCGGCGCCCTGTCCGGGCCGAGCTTCGCCACCGACGTCGCGCGCGGCCTGCCGACGGCGGTGACGGTCGCAGCCGACAGCGCCGGTCTCGCCGCGCATCTCGCGCGGCTGCTGTCGGCGCCGCAGTTCCGCTGCTACTCCTCGGACGACCTCATCGGCGTCGAGATCGGCGGCGCGCTGAAGAACGTTCTGGCGATCGCCGCGGGCGCGGTGTCGGGCGCCGGTCTCGGCGCCAGCGCGCAGGCGGCCATCGTGACGCGCGGCTTCGTCGAGATGCGGCGCATCGCGGCCTCCTTCGGGGCGCAACCGGAGACGCTGATGGGCCTGTCCGGCTTCGGCGACCTGATGCTCACCTGCGGCTCCGGCCAGTCGCGCAATTTCGCCTACGGGCTGGCGCTCGGGCGCGGGACGCCGCTGGCCGGGCTACCGCTTGCCGAGGGCGTGGCGACCGCCGGCATTGCCGCCCGGATCGCCGCCGAGCGCGCCATCGCGGCGCCGATCACCGACGCGGTCGACCGCATGCTCGCCGGAACGCTCGCCATCGGCGACGCGGTCGGCGAACTGCTGTCGCGGCCGCTCAAGACGGAAACCGACTGAACGCGGGATTGCCCGCATATGGAGGACTGCATGCTCTTTGCCCTGACCGCCCTCGACAAACCCGGCCAGCTTCAACTGCGCATCGACACGCGACCGGCACATGTCGCCTATCTGGACGAACTGAAGGCCAGCGGCGAGTTGAAGCTCGCCGGCCCCTTCCTCGATGCGGACGGCAAGCCGAATGGCAGCTTCGTCGTCGTCGAGGCGGACGACATGGACGCCGCCCGCGCCATGCTTGCGCGCGATCCCTACGCCAAGGTCGGGCTGTTCCAGAGCGCCGATCTGAGGGCCTGGAACTGGACGTTCGGCAAGCCGGCGACGGCCTGAACCGGCGGGGAAAGATCCATGGCCTACTGGCTGTTCAAATCCGAACCCTCCGTCTTCTCCTTCGAGGCGCTGCAGGCGAAGGGCAAGGCCGGCACGCAATGGGATGGCGTGCGCAACTATCTGGCGCGCAACAACATGCGCGCCATGCGGATCGGCGATCTCGGCTTCTTCTACCATTCCAACGAGGGGCTGGAGATCGTCGGCATCGTCGAGGTCTGCGCGCTCGCCCATCAGGACACGACGACGGAGGACGCGCGCTGGGAATGCGTCGACATCCGCGCCGTGCGCGAAGTGCCGAAGCCGGTGACGCTGGTCGATGTCAAGGCCAATCCCGCGCTCGCCAGGATGGCGCTGGTCACCTCGATGCGACTTTCCGTGCAGCCGGTCACCGACGACGAATGGCGCGAGGTCTGCCGCATGGCCGGGCTCGATCCGGCGCCATGATCCGGCGACGATGACGTCCACGCTTGCCGCAAGGCGGTCCTTCATCCTGGCCAACACGGCGCTGCTCGCGCCGCCGCACGTGCCGGAAATCCGCCTGCACCTGGCCGACGAGGCGCATGACCTCTGGCACCTGACCGAGGAGGAATTGCAGGAAAAGGGCCTGCCGCCCCCGTTCTGGGCCTTTGCCTGGGCCGGCGGCCAGGGCCTCGCGCGCTATGTCCTCGACCATCCGGAAACGGTGCGCGGCAGGACCGTGCTCGATTTCGCCGCCGGCTCGGGCCTGGTCGGCATCGCCGCGGCACTTGCCGGCGCAGCGCGGGTGACGGCCGCCGACATCGATCCGTTCAGCGCGGCGGCGGTCGCCTTGAACGGCCGGCAGAACGGCGTGACGCTGGAATTCACGGCCGACGACCTCGTCGGCGCCGATCTCGGCTGGGATGTCGTGCTGGCGGGCGACGTCTTCTACGACAAGGCGTTTGCGGCGCGGCTCGTGCCCTGGTTCGCGGCCCTCGCGGCGCGCGGAGCCCTGGTGCTCGCCGGCGATCCCGGCCGCGCCTACCTGCCACGCGACCGTATCGCGCGGCTGGCCGAATACCATGTGCCCGTAACCCGCATTCTGGAAGATTCCGACGTCAAGCGCACTTCAGTGTGGCGCTGCACTTGACGGCGGACCGATGCGGGCGTTGCATGCGCAATAACCAAATGGGGGGGGTAACATGGATTTCTCGGTTATAAACTGGCTTGCCGTCGTCCTAGCGGCGGTGCTCGCCTGGCTGTTCGGCGCTGCCTGGTACATGTCGCTCGGCAAGCCCTGGATGGCGGCGGCGAAGATCGACCCGACCAAGATGCAGCGCTCCGCCGTGCCCTTCATCATCAGCTTCATCGCCGAACTGCTGATGGCGACCATCGTGGCGCTGCTGCTAGGCGCCGTGACCGGCGGCGAGCCCAGCCTGGTCGCCGGCCTCATCTTCGGCTTCGTCTTCTGGCTCGGCTTCGTGGCGACGACGCTGACCGTCAACAACCGCTACGAGGGTTTCGGCTGGACCTTGACCCTGATCGACGGCGCCCACTGGCTCGGTGTGCTCCTCATCATCGGCGCGGTCATCGGCTGGTTCGGCGGCCCGGCGATCGAATAGGCTAGCGCATCACCTGGACGAAGCTGCGGGTCGACAGCAGCGGTAGCAGCCGCGCCATGTCGCGCGGCGACAGCGCGATGCAGCCTTCGGTCGGCGGATAGCCCGGACGCGCCAGGTGCAGGAAGATCGCGCTGCCGCGATTGCGCCGGCGCGGCGCGATGTTCCAGTCGAGCACGAGGCAGATGTCGTAGAGCCGGTCCTCGCGCCGCATGCGCTCGTGGCTCGCCGGATAGGGCAGCGTCACCGGGCGATTGTAGTTGCGGTCGGCCGGGGCGTCGCACCAGCCGAGATCGCGCCCGATAGCCCGCAGCGGCAGGACCGACTTGCGCAGCGCCACGCCGTCGGTCCGGCAATAGCCCCCCAGCACGCGCATTCGCGCAAGCGGCGTCGCGCCGTCGCCCTCGCGCTTCAGCGCCGAGATTCCGCCCTTGCCGAGCGCGCACGGCCAGTTGAGCCCGCCGAGCGACAGAATGCCCTGCGACCTCTTGCCGGGCCGGCGTCTGACACCAAATATCAGCGGTGAGCGGCCTTTGCTTTTCATCGATGGCGCGGTTTCACGAATTCTGGAGTAGGATGACTGCGCGGAACAATTCACGGTGAGCTTCTTCCATCGCCCGAGACGTTCCGCGTAAGGATCGCGGGTCAACAGAAAATTCATTGCACAGATAACGGATTCAAACATGACGTCCAGAACCATATTGCTCGTCGACGACGACGACGACCTGCGTGGCACCCTCGTCGAACAGCTCGGGCTCTATGAGGAATTCGACGTGCTGCAGGAATCGACCGCCGGCAAGGGCATCGTGGCGGCGCGCGCCGGAGTCATCGACTTGCTGATCATGGATGTCGGCCTGCCCGACATGGACGGCCGCGAGGCGGTCAAGCTGCTGCGCAAGGGCGGCTTCAAGGCGCCGGTCATCATGCTGACCGGGCACGACACCGATTCGGACACGATTCTGGGCCTGGAGGCCGGCGCCAACGACTATGTCACCAAGCCGTTCCGCTTCGCCGTGCTGCTCGCCCGCATCCGCGCGCAATTGCGCCAGCACGAGCAGAGCGAGGACGCCACCTTCACCGTCGGCCCCTACACGTTCAAGCCGAGCCAGAAGCTGCTGCTCGACCAGCGCGGCGGCAAGGTCCGGCTGACCGAGAAGGAGGCCTCCATCATCAAATATCTCTACCGCGCCGACCAGAAGGTGGTGACGCGCGACGTGCTGCTGGAGGAGGTCTGGGGCTACAATTCGGGCGTCACCACGCACACGCTCGAGACGCACGTCTACCGGCTGCGCCAGAAGATCGAGCGCGATCCTTCCAATGCCGAAATTCTTGTGACAGAAAGCGGCGGATACAAGCTCGTTCCGTAGCCGGCGATTGAGTCGCCGGCTCGGCGGCATGGGCTCGAGAGGCCGGAACCGCCCATGGCGCTGGACGACGACATCCGTGTTCTATCCGGCGTACGGCTGTTCGAAAGCCTGACGTACGAACAGCTGCGCCTGCTGGCCTTCGGCGCCGAGAACATCAGGCTGGCGAAGGGCCGCGACCTCTACCGCGAGGATGCGCCGGCGGATTGCGCCTATGTCGTCGTCAGGGGCAGCGTCGAGCTCTACCGCACCGTCGAGGGCGAGCGCGTGCCGGTGTTTCGGGCGACGCCCGGCATGATGCTGGACGAAATGGCGCTGATCGTTGCGTCGAACCGGCAGACCGGCGCCGTTGCCGAGGAGGAGTCGGAGGTGATCCGGCTCAACCGCACGCTGTTCCGCCGCATCCTCGAGGAGTATCCCGAGGTCGCCGTTGCCCTGCGCAACCGGTTCGCGGCCGATTTCTCGGCAATGGCCGACAAGATCGCAAGGCTGCAGCCCCGCTTCCAGGATTGATCAGTCGAGATCGAATCGCGCGATGACCGGGACATGGTCGGATGGCCGTTCCCAGCCGCGCGCATGGCGCAGCACCTCGATACCCGACAGATGACCGGCGATGTTCGACGACGACCAGACATGGTCGAGCCGGCGGCCGCGGTCCGACACATCCCAGTCGGCGGCGCGATAGCTCCACCAGGTGAAGAGCTTTTCGGCGGGCGGGATCGCCTGGCGCATGAGATCGACCCAGCCGCCGCCGATGCGCATCGATTCGAAGCCCTCGGTCTCGATCGGCGTATGTCTGACGACCTTGAGGAGTTGCTTGTGCGACCAGACGTCGGTCTCGAGCGGCGCGATGTTGAGATCGCCGACGAGAATGGCGCCGCTGTCGGGTCCCGATTCGGCCACGACCGTGCGCATTTCCTCGATGAAATCGAGCTTGTGGCGGAATTTCGGGTTGATTTCCGGGTCCGGCTCGTCGCCGCCGGCGGGCACGTAGAAATTGTGCAGCAGGATGCTGAGACCGCCGGCCTCGAACCGGGCCGACAGATGCCGGCAGTCGCCCTTGGTGCAGAAGTCGCGCCGTTCGAGCACCTCGATCGGCCGGCGCGAGATGGTCGCGACGCCGTGATAGCCCTTCTGGCCGCTGATCACGACATGCGCGTAGCCGAGGTCGTGGAACGCCTGGTAGGGAAAGAACTCCTCCGGGCACTTGATTTCCTGCAGGCACAATATGTCGGGCTGCACGTCGCGCAGGAACTCCGCCGCGAGCGGCAGGCGCAGCCGTACCGAATTGATGTTCCAGGTGGCGATGGTCAGCGTCATGTCAGGGATTCCGGCGCCGGTTGGGCGGCCGGAAACTGACAGCGGCGGTCACGCTTGACAAGCGCGCGGTGCTCCTCACGCCGGTTTTCCCCGGCGCCCCACAGGAAAGCCGGCGCCGACCCTACTGCTGGTGGCCGTTCTTCAGCTGGTTGTCCTGCGATACCTTGGCGTAGTCGATCTTGAAGATCTCGGGCCCGAATTTGACGCCCTGCTCGACGTTGAAGATCATCACCGTCGTGTCCTTGCCCTGCGCGTCGGTGATCGTCCACTGGCGCAACTCATAGGTCTTCGGGTCGAACATCATCGTGATCTTGGAATTGCCGAACACGGACTTGTCGGAGA
>JAUYMV010000406.1 GCA_030698645.1 Mesorhizobium sp. | reverse complement strand
CGCGGACGATGCCGGCATCGACACGCTCGAGCCCGGCCAGCACCATCAGCAGGGTCGACTTGCCGGAGCCGGAAGGCCCGACGATACCCGTGGCTTCGCCGCGCCTGACCTCCAGGCTGACGCCTTTCAGCACATGCACCCGCGACGGGCCCTGGCCGAGCGTCAGCGATACGTCGTTCAGTTCGATGACGGCTTCTGTCACGGCAAATCGGTCCTATATGGGAAGGCGAAGACGGTATCGGTCGCCGACATATGGGTTCCATGCGATGGCATTCAAACATTTCGTGCACGCTTTTTGCACCGCGGCACTTGTCCTTCTGGCACAGCCGACGGCGGCCTCCGCCGATACGTTCCGAATCGTCGGCTTCGGCGACAGCCTGATGGCCGGATATCAGCTTGGTCCGGACGAAGCATTTCCGCAGCGCCTGGAAGCGGCGCTGAAGGCGCGTGGCCATGACGTCAGCGTCGCGAATGCCGGCGTTTCCGGCGACACCTCGAGCGGCGGACTGTCGCGTCTCGACTGGTCGGTGCCCGACGGAACCGACCTCGTGATCCTGGAGCTCGGCGCCAACGACATGCTGCGCGGGCTGCCGCCGGAAATCACCAGGAAGAACCTCGACGCCATGATCGCCAGCCTGAAGGCGCGGGGCATCGACGTGCTGCTGGCGGGCATGCTCGCGGCGCCCAATCTCGGCGCCGAATTCGCCAGCCAGTTCAATTCGATCTTCCCGGATCTGGCCGCGAAACATGGGGTGGCGCTCTATCCGTTCTTCCTCGACGGGGTCGCCGCGGATCGCGCATACCTTCTGGAGGATGGCATGCATCCCAACGCCAGGGGCGTTCAACGCATGGCCGAACGGGCGCTGCCCGTCATCGAAGCCGCGATGAAAGCGAGACGGGCTGCGCAATGATCGCGGTGATCGCGATGCGGGGCATCCGGAATTAATCTCTTGCCCGTCCCCGCAATCGATGATTCGCTGCAGGTGCGAGATCGATTCGAGGAGGTAGCAGTCATGCCACGTCTTTTTACCGCCCTCGAAATACCTCGTGATGCCGCGCTCTCGCTGTCGCTCCTGCGCGGCGGCCTGCCCGGCGCCCGCTGGATCGACGTCGAAAACTACCACATGACGCTGCGCTTCATCGGCGATGTCGAGGGCCATGTCGCCGACGAAATCGTCGAGGCACTGGACCGTGTCCGCCGACCGGCCTTCGACCTGTCCTTGTCCGGCGTCGGGGCATTCGGATCCAAGAAGCCGCATTCGGTCTATGCCGCGTTCGCTGCCTCGCCCGAGCTGAGCGCGCTCCAGGCCGAAGTCGACCGGATATGCACCCGCGGCGGCGCGCCATCGGACCCGCGCAAGTTCGTCCCGCACGTGACTTTGGCGCGGCTGCGCAACAGCGGCGCCATCGACGTTGCGCACTACCTGTCGGCGCGCGGCAATTTCGCCACCGCGCCCTTCAAGGTCGGACGCTTCGTGCTGATGTCGTCGCGCGATTCGATCGGCGGCGGTCCCTATATCGTCGAGGAAGCCTGGTCCCTCGCGTCCGCCGAGGGCGCACGGCATGCTGGTCACACGGCGGTGCCGAACAGCGCTTACCGGTTCATGCGCTAGGCGTCACGACGGACGGGGCTGTGCGAAACGCCCGCGGACGCTATCCTTGAAGGGTCACGGCCCTCACGCGAGGTAGTTCAGAAATGGCACGAGAACGACTCGACCCGGCCGCGCTAGCCGAAGCGCTTGGCAGCATCGACGGCTGGAATGGCAGCGCGGACGGCAAATCGATCGAAAAGAACTTCGAGTTCCGCAACTTCAGCGAGGCTTTCGCCTTCATGACGCGAAGCGCGCTGGCCGCCGAGAAGATGGATCACCATCCCGACTGGTCGAATTCCTACAGGACCGTGAAGGTCAGCCTCTCGACGCATGACCGGGGCGGCGTCACCGAACTCGACGTGGAACTTGCCCGCAAGATGAACCGTTTCGCCGGAGCCGCTCGTTCAGACGGCTTGTAAAGCGGCGCGGCGCTGCCCACATCGATTCCCGGCCGTATCCTGTCGCGGCCGGATCGAGGAGACCGGTGCATGGACGAAACCAAGATCGGCGAGATCCTCGCGCCGGGTGCTTCGGACGAGACCCGCCGCCGCGAGGCGCGTGTCCGTGCGAACTTCTGGCGCACCGCGAAGCGGGCGGCGCGCTACATGCCGTTCATGGACGAGGTCGTCGCTGCCTATTTCTGCGCGCTCGATCCGAAGACGCCGATGCGTGTGCGCGGTGTTCTGCTGGCTGCCCTCGCCTATTTCGTGCTGCCCTTCGACATCATCCCCGATTTCCTGATCGGCGCGGGCTTCACCGACGATATCGCGGTCCTCACGGCGGCGATCACGTCGATTCGCTCCAGCATCAAGCCGTCGCACCGCGCCGCTGCCAAGAAAGCCCTCGCGGACGTCGGGTAAGGCCGCGGACTGCGGCTTTTCGCCCCGGCGCCCGGCGCGGGGTCAAACTCTTGCCGTTTTCATGCGTCTCTAACTCGCAGGAAGGGACGAGAAGCGGGGTGCCGACGCGGCCACACAATGGGCAAGGCGCGGCACCGGATCGGTATGAGCCTGGAACTCTGTGCGAAAAGTAACCATTTCGTAACCGGGATTTAATCAAATTGAGCGAAATCTGGCGCAGCGAAAAGCGCCGACACGCCTCGCTCCGGGCGACCGACAGGAATTGCGGCAGGGAATCATGAAAAAGACAGTGCTCCTTCTGACGACCAGCGCCATGATCGCGGTGTGCGGCGGCGCGGCGGCGCAGAACATCTCGAAGATCGGTCAGAAGAACGCCTGGGCGCTCTACAACTACAACGATGCGCAGGGCAAGGTCTGCTACACGCTGTCGCGGCCGACCGACAAGCAGCCGCCGACGCTCGACCACGGCGACAAGATGTTCTTCGTGGTATCGCAGAAGCCCGGCCAGAACGTCACGTTCGAACCGCAGTTCAACGCCTCGTACAGTTTCCAGGAGAACTCCAAGGTCGAGGTGACGGTTGGCGATCGGAAATTCTCCATGTTCACCAAGGAAAACCGCGCCTGGATGGAAAACGCCGCGGAAGAACCGCAGCTGATCGCCGCCATGCGCGCCGGATCCGACATGAAGGTGGCGGCGAAGTCCCGGCGCGGCAATCCGACGAGCTACGTCTTCTCGCTGAGCGGCATCTCCGCCGCGCTGCAGGAAATCTCGGCCTGCAAGTAGGCCGGAAGCGCCGGCCGATCGACCTTGTCGTGACGTATGGCGCCGGGCATGCTATGAGGCCGCCAACTTGCCGGCGCGACCGTCGGCCCCAAGCGGCTTGCGAACTCCATGACCTCCATCACCATCGACCACGGCGCTGACGCCGCGCGGATGCCCGCAGCGGCGACGCGAACGCTGTCGGCCGAAAAACCCTCGCTCGTCGGCCTCTCGCGCGAGGAGCTTGCCGTTGCGCTGATCGGCGCTGGTGTGCCTGAGCGCCAGGCCAGGATGCGTGTCAGCCAGCTCTGGCACTGGTTGTACGTGCGCGGCGTGTCGGACTTTTCGCAGATGTTCAACATCTCCAAGGACCTTCGCGCCCTCCTCGAACGGCACTTCACGATCGCGCGGCCCGAAATCGTCGAGGAACAGATCTCCGGCGACGGTACTCGCAAATGGCTGTTTCGCTTCCCGCCGCGAGGCGCCGGCCGACCCGTCGAGATCGAGACCGTCTACATCCCCGAAGAAGGGCGCGGCACGCTCTGCCTGTCGTCCCAGGTCGGCTGCACGCTGACCTGCTCCTTCTGCCACACCGGCACGCAGAAGCTGGTGCGCAATTTGACGGCCGAGGAAATCCTCGCGCAATTGCTCGTCGCGCGCGACCGGCTCGGCGACTTCCCCGAGCGCGACACGCCCGATGGCGCAATCGTCCCGTCGGAAGGCCGCAAGATCACCAACATCGTCATGATGGGCATGGGTGAGCCGCTCTACAATTTCGACGAGGTCAAGAGGGCGCTGCTAATCGCTTCGGACGGGGACGGCCTGTCGCTGTCGAAGCGCCGCATCACGCTGTCGACGTCCGGCGTCGTGCCGGAGATCGTCAAGGCCGGCGAGGAGATCGGCGTCATGCTGGCGATCTCGCTGCACGCGACGAACGACGACCTGCGCGACCTGCTGGTACCGATCAACAAGAAATATCCGCTCAAGGACCTGATCGCCGCCTGCCGCGCCTATCCGGGCCTGTCCAATGCGCGCCGCATCACCTTCGAATATGTCATGCTGCGCGACGTCAACGACTCGATCGACGACGCCAAGGCGCTGGTCAAGCTTCTCAAGGGCATTCCGGCCAAGATCAACCTGATCCCGTTCAATCCCTGGCCCGGCACCAATTACCAGTGCTCGGAATGGGAGACGATCGAGAAATTCGCCGACTACATCAACAATGCCGGCTATGCCTCGCCGATCCGCACGCCGCGCGGCCGCGACATCCTCGCCGCCTGCGGCCAGCTCAAGTCGGATTCCGAGCGCATGCGCCGTGTCGATCGCCTGGCTCTGGAGGCCATGATGATCGCGGGGCATGGCGAGGAGTGAACCGGCTCCTCGTCTACCTCGGCCGGCTGTTCCTGATCCTGCTCGCCTATGCGATGGCGGCGGTCGCGGCGAGCGCGTTCATCCACCTGATGTGGCTCGGCGCGCTTGGCTGGACCGCGGAGGAGGCGCCTTGGATCGCGCTTGGGTCGATCGTCTTCTCGATCCCCCTCGTCGCGCTCTTTATCGCCTATTTCGCGTTCCTCCCGGCAGTGGTTGCGATCGGCGTCGGCGAAGTTCTCGGCGCGCGGGACTGGTTGTTCTATGCGATTGGCGGCGCGGTTGCCGCAACCACGGTCATCGCCCTGTTCTGGTATTCGGGACCAGAGCCGATCTCGTTCGGGGATGGCAGCCCGTTGCCCGAAATACGCCGCGAGCCGTTCGACGATCCACGCTTCGTGATGGTGATCGTCGGCGCGGGCCTGGTCGCGGGGCTCATCTATTGGGCGCTGGCTGGACGGTTCGCGGGCTTCGCGCGATTGAACCGCACATCCGAGTGAACTCGCTGCCGAAACTGCCGCAAGAGGAATACCCATGCCCAAGATGCCACAGGCGCCGCGTTCTTCCCTCCTGACGCCATTGGCCGCGCAGCGCCTGAATCCCATCTTCGTCGATCGCTGGAATGACAGTTTTCGTCTTCGCACGCTGACGCCCGCGGAGGTCACGCCCGAAATCGCCGAATGGCTCGCCGATCCGGCGATCATGGAAGGCCTGAATGCGCCGCGACAGGCGATGGGCCTCGACGCGTTTCGCGCCTATGTGACGAGCTTCGACAATCTGAAGCGCAGTGTGATGGCCGTCCGGCGACGCGAGGACGACGGCGCCGTCGGCCTGATCGTCCTCGAGGTGGATCTGCGCCACAAGCTGGGCTCCGTGCACATGGTGGTGGGCGATCCGGACAACCGTGGCAAGCGCGTGTCACTCGAGGCGATGAGGCTCCTCTGTCGGATGTTCTTCCGCGAGCGCAAGCTCGAGAAGCTGACCTTCCAGCCGCTCGCGCGCAACTTGTCGGCGATCAAGGCCTGCGAGAACGCCGGGCTTCGTCTTGAAGGCACGCTCCGGGGCCACCGCATTGATGGCGCGACCGGCGAGCGGCTCGACCAGTTGCTCTATGCGCTGTCGGTAGAAGAATACGAAGAACGCTCCGCAGCGCGTGTGTTCGGAACCTATGGTGGCCCAGGCATCAAACCCTGAACGACGGAACGCCGCGCCACTCGGATCGAGACGGCCCGGCATCGGGCGTGTCGATACGGGGCGTCGCTAGAACCGATAGGCGACGCCGACCCGCACCACATCGAGGGACGGCCGGAAACGGGCGTTGGTTCCGCCCAGGTTGAAGTCGATCGTGTCGAAGGCATAGTGCAGATATTCGCCTTTGATCGACCAGTTGTTCTTGAACGCATATTCGAGACCTGCGCCGATGACGCCGCCGAACTTCACGCCGGAGTAACTTGCCGGGGCAAAAGGGAAGCTATAGGCCGTTGCCTCGAAATGGCCGACGGCCACGCCGCCGGTCGCATAAGTGAGCAACCGGTCGGTCGGCGCGTAGCCGAGGCGCGCGCGCGCCGAAGCGACCCAATCGATGTCATAGCTGTAGGCCTCGCCCTTGCCACCGGTCATCGGATCGACATTGCCGAAAGCCATATCACCGCCATCGACCCAGTCGAAATCGACCGTCCCGCCATAGACGAAGCGACCGGTCTGCCAATCCTGTCCGGCATAGATGCCGCCGATGAAGGCGTTCTCGCTGTAGTTGCCTGCGAATGACGTTGCATCGCCGCTAAAATGCGCACCGGAATGAGCGTATCCGGCCTGCACGCCGAGATAGCGGCTGGCCCAGCTGTAGCTCGGCTCCTGCGCCTGGGCGAAGCCCGTCAGGCAGAGTACCGCGACCGAGCCGAGGAGAATCTGTTTCATGCCGCTAAATCCCGCTATGCGGGTCGGCCCGCCATTTCAATCATCCTGAATAGGACGGATTCGCGTCGCCGTTCAAGTGCAAAACGGCAACACCTATCCATTAAGTACTTGTATCTTTTATTAATTCGCCTGTGCAGAAACGATCCGGATGGCGAAGGCCGAGAACACACCCGCGAATAGATAGTCGACGATGCGGGTGACTTTCGGGCTCTTTTTCAAGAGCCCTGAGAACCCGTCCGCCGCGATCACCATGGGGATCGTCACGGGCAAAGATACCGCGATGAACAAGCCGCCCAAAAAGAACAGCTTTGCTGCCGCATGCGGATCGTCGACGGAGACGAATTGCGGTAGGAAGGTCATGAAGAACAGGATGATCTTCGGATTGAGCAGGTTGATGCCGATGCCGGTCGCCCAGTTCTGCAGCGGCGAATGACCGGCGCCCGTCTTCCGTTCGGGTGAAAAGGCCGAACCGTGCCGGACTGCCTGCCAGGCGAGCCAGACGAGATAGCCGGCCCCGAATATCTTCAGAACCAGAAATGCCTGCGGCGATGCGACGATCAGCGCGGACAGGCCGACAGCCACCGCCGTCGTGTGCAACAGGCAGCCGGTCAGCGCGCCGGCCATGCAGGCGAGGCCCGCCGCCTTGCCCTCGGACAAGGCGCGACCGACGAAAAGCGTCATGTCCGGTCCGGGCGTGATTGCGATGATGAAGGTTGCCACCGCGAACTGCAGGATGGTGGAAATGTCGGGAATGAACGAGGCGGTCATCGTGGAGGCTCCGGCGCGGCGCCTGATCTCTAGCGCGCCGTGGCGGCGTTGGAAACTGGCGCCTTGCGCAAACGCGCATCCGCCTCCCCCGGCCGTGCGATGGTATCAAGGGGCACCTTCGGAATAGCGCCAAGCATCGTCATGCTGCATCGCAATATATGTGTTCGCAACCGCAGCATCGCGTGAATCCAACAACTGACTTGAATCACATGGACTATCACCTATTCTGACCGGGCCGAATGTTCACATCAAAACAATCTCGGGAGGATCCAATGACCAACGGAACAATTTCGCGCAGAAACTTCCTTGCCAAGTCCGGCCTTGCCGCGGGGACAGTGACGGCTGGCGCGTTGGCCGCGCCGGCGGTGCTCGCCCAGGCGCCGATCACCCTGAAGATGCAGTCGTCCTGGCCGGCGTCCGATGTCTTTCAGGACATGGCCAAGCAATATGTCGAGCGCGTCGAGGCCATGTCGGGCGGGCGCCTCAAGATCGACCTCCTGCCGGCAGGCGCCGTGGTCGGCGCGTTTCAGGTGCAGGACGCTTGTCACGATGGCCTGATCGACGCGGCGCACACGGTGCCGGTCTACTGGTACGGCAAGAACAAGGCCGCGTCGCTGTTCGGCACCGGCCCCGTTTTCGGCGCGGATGCCAACCAGATGATCGCCTGGCTCTATCATGGTGGCGGCGCCGAACTCTATCGCGAGCTGACGCAGGATATTCTCGGTCTCAACGTCGTTGGCTTCCTGTCCTTCGGCATGCCGGCCCAGCCGCTTGGCTGGTTCAAGAGCGAAATCACCGACGTCAGCCAGCTCGCCGGCTTGAAGTATCGCACCGTCGGACTTGCCGCGGACCTCTTCCAGGCCTTGGGCGCCAGCGTCGCCCAGCTTCCCGGCGGCGAAATCGTGCCCGCCATGGAGCGTGGCGTGATCGACGGCTTCGAGTTCAACAATCCGACCTCCGATATGCGCTTCGGCGCGCAGGACGTCGCCAAGAACTACATGCTGTCGTCCTACCACCAGGCCAGCGAGTCCTTCGAATACATCTTCAACAAGGACAAGTTCGAGAGCCTCGCTCCCGACCTGCAGGCGATCCTGAAGCATGGCGTCGAGGCGGCGCATCTCGCCAATTTCGCTCTCGCCATGGACCAGTACTCTTCCGACCTACAGAAGCTGCAGACGGAGTCGGGCGTCAACGTGAAGCGCACCCCCGATTCGGTGCTGCAGGCTCAGCTCGAAGCCTGGGACAAGATCCTGCCGCCGCTAATGGCGGACGCCTATTTCAGCAAGGTCGTCGACAGCCAGAAGGCCTGGTGCGAACGCGTGGTCTACTACAGCCTGCTGAATTCGCCCGACTACAAGCTGGCCTACCAGCACTACTATCCGGGCAAGATCTAGCTCTCGGGACGCTCGATAGCGAACGGGGCGGCCGCGTCGCCCCGTTCGCCGTGCATGAACAGCCTGCAGGAGCGCCCGGGACATGGAAAGCTACATACGGTTTGCCGACGGCCTGTCCGCATGGTTCGGCAAGGTCTTCGCATGGTGCGTCATCGTCATGACGGTCGGCGTCGGCTACGAGGTCTTCGTGCGCTACGTGCTCAACGCGCCAACGCCTTGGGCATTCGATCTCAGCTACATGATGTACGGCACCATGTTCATGATGGCCGGCGCCTACACTCTGTCGCGCGACGGCCACGTGCGCGGCGATTTCGTCTACCGGCTCTGGAAGCCGCGCACGCAGGCGACTGTCGAACTTGTGCTCTATGTCTTCTTCTTTTTCCCCGGCGTTCTCGCCCTGATCATTTCGGGCTGGAGATATGCCGGCAGGTCCTGGCGCTACCTGGAAGTCAGCAGCATGAGCCCGGCCAATATCCCGATCTACCAGTTCAAGACCGTAATCATCGCCGCCGGCATCCTGCTTCTCTTCCAGGGCGTCGCCCAGATCTTCCGCTGCATCATCACGATCCGGGAAGGCGCGTGGCCGCGACCGGAGGACGACGTCGAGGAACTGGAGACGATCCTCCAGAAGGAGGGGCTCGGCGCGCTCCACCACGGCAGCGAAGCAGTCGATGTGGTACTGCCGGGGGAGGCGAAGAAATGACCGACCCGCAAGTCGCTCTCCTCATGCTGGGCCTGTTCATCTTCGTCATCATGCTCGGCTTTCCCATCGCCTTCACGCTGATGGCGATGGGCATCGGCTTCGGCTACTACGCCTATTACGATCCGGAGCGGATGCGGACGATCTTCGACAACCGCGTCTTCGACCTGTTCGTCAACCAGACCTATTCGGTGATGGCCAATGACGTCCTGACGGCGATCCCGCTCTTCCTGTTCATGGGATACATCGTCGAGCGCGCCAGCATCGTCGACAAGCTGTTCGATACGTTGAGCGTGGCGACCCGGCGCGTGCCGGGTTCCATGGCGGTCGCGGCGCTCGTCACCTGCGCCCTCTTCGCCACCGCCACCGGCATCGTCGGCGCCGTCGTCACGCTGATGGGCCTGCTCGCTTTGCCAGCGATGATGAAGGCCAACTACGACACGCGGTTTGCATCCGGGGTGATCTGCGCCGGCGGCACGCTCGGCATTCTAATACCGCCGTCGATCATGCTCATCGTCTATGCCGCGGCATCCGGCGTGTCGATCGTCCGCCTCTATGCCGGCGCCCTGCTGCCGGGCTTCCTGCTCGCCGGCCTCTACCTCATCTACATCGTCGTGCGCGCCTGGCTGCAGCCGAGCCTGGCGCCCAAGCCCAGGGAACCCGAGACGCCGATTCCAATCGGCCAGATGATATGGATGCTGGCGACGTCGTTCCTGCCGCTGGCGCTGCTCATCACGTGCGTACTTGGCGCCATTCTGTTCGGCCTGGCGACGCCATCGGAGGCAGCAGCGATCGGAGCGATCGGCGGCCTTGTCCTCGCCGCGGCCTACCGCGCGCTGACTTGGGAGAGACTCCGCGAATCGGTCTACCTGACAGTCAAGACGACAGCCATGGTCTGCTGGCTCTTCGTCGGCTCGTGGACCTTCGCCTCGGTGTTTTCCTATCTCGGGGGCGAATCCGTCGTGCGCGATTTCGTCGTCGGCCTCGACCTGACCCCGATCCAGTTCCTGCTGCTCGCCCAGTTGATCATCTTCCTGCTCGGCTGGCCGCTCGAATGGTCGGAAATCATCATCATCTTCGTGCCGATCTTCCTGCCGCTACTGGTCATATTCCAGATCGACCCGCTGTTCTTCGGCATCCTGATCGCACTCAACCTGCAGACGTCCTTCCTGACCCCGCCCATGGCGATGTCCGCCTACTACTTGAAGGGAATCGCGCCACCCGAGGTGCGCCTGACGCAGATATTCGCGGGCTCGCTGCCCTATGTCTTCATGGTCTTCTTCACCATGGCGATCCTCTATGTCTATCCGGACATCGTCTATGCGCTGCCGAGGATGTTCTATGGACGATGAGCGTGGAAACCCGGCCATGGAAGGGCTAAAAATAACGAGGAACGCACCATGATGACCGACCGGCTCATCGCGACATTGGCCTTTGTCTGCTTCGCCGGATTCCTTGGCATCCTGGCGTTTTCGGTCAAGCGCGTCGATCTCGGCGTTGCAGTGGGCATCGGAATCGTGCTGGTCGCCTACGATCTGTGGTCGCAACTCGGCCGCAGGCGCTGACGCACGAGGCCGCCGCTACTGATCTCCCTCGGCGCCGGAGTCCGGCGCCGCGTCTGCCGCGGTTTCCGGGTCGCTGGCGACATAGCCGGCGCCGCTCCAGAGCCAGGAGACTGCCTCGCCGCCGCCCTGCTTGGGCAGCGCGATGAGCTTCGGCCAGCCGCCGATCGTCAGCCCGCGATCGATGTAGAGATCAGCGCCTTCCGTATCGTAGACGATACGCCATTCCGCAGAAGAGTCCTCGCGCACGAAACCGGCGAGATTGCAGCCGGACACCCCGTAATACCAGGACGAGCCGCAAATCTCGGCAAGGAGCATGCGCTTGCCGTCCGCCAGCTCGATCATCTCGGCCCCCACCGTCGGCTCTGCCGTCGTCGCCTGTCGGAACAGTCTGATCTCATCCTTGCGCAATTCGGCGGCGAGTTGGACCAGCGGGCTGTATGGGGAAAGCACGATCCGCTGGTAACGGGACATATCGGGCTTGCTGCAGAACGGCGCGGCGGCGTCGATCGCGCGCCGCGATCCGCGCAACGAAAAACCGGCCCGCAGGGAGGGCGTTGCGGCGATTTCGACCGTCAGCCGCGTGCCGGCCTTGAAAAGCTGAACCAGCACGTTCGAAATCGGCAGGGCGACCTCCTGATCCTTCACGTCGCCGCCCAGTTCAAAGACCTGCCCGTCGACAGCCAGGTTTGCGGCCACGGGCATTGCCGGCGCCGCGGCGACCGGATCGAACGACAGCGCAAGGTGCCAGCGCTGCTCGGCGCAGCGCAGTTCGCCGCCCGTGATTCCGCGGGCCTGGGACGGCGCCGGAAGCACAGCCGTCGCCGATCCGACCGTTGATTCCCAGCTTTGCGCCGACGCCACGCCCGCTGGCAGTATCGACACTGCGACCGCGCAGAGAAGCGCCTGTAGACGCCGAGCATGGCCCGCGCTGGAATACCTTGCATGTCGAAATTGCGGACCAACGTGCATGCAACAATTCATCGCCAAGCTTTCGAATTCGCTGTCCGCGCAAGATCAGCCGCGGAATCACTTGATCGCCATTGGACCCGTTGCCCGCGACAAGGTCAATATGCCGGGCGGGAGCGCGGCGGGCGCCCGATGGCGACCCGCGCAGGCCTTGCTCCACGGACCTTTCCTGATAAAACAGCCGCCAATCGCAGGGTCCCCCACATCGGGGCGACGAAAGAGCCGGGGTTGTCGATGTCGAAGTGGAAAGACGTGAAGAAGGTCGTCCTCGCCTATTCGGGTGGCCTCGACACTTCGATCATCCTGAAATGGCTGCAGACAGAGCTCGGCGCCGAAGTCGTGACGTTCACCGCCGATCTCGGCCAGGGCGTCGACGACCTCGAACCGGCCCGCAAGAAGGCCGAGATGATGGGCGTCAAGGAGATCTATATCCGCGATGTGCGCGAGGAGTTCGTCTCCGACTTCGTGTTCCCGATGTGCCGCGCCAACGCCGTCTATGAGGGTACCTACCTGCTCGGCACCTCGATTGCCCGCCCCCTCATTTCCAAGCACCTGGTCGAGATCGCGCGCGAGACCGGCGCTGACGCGGTCGCCCACGGCGCCACCGGCAAGGGCAACGACCAGGTCCGCTTCGAGCTGTCCGCCTATGCGCTGAACCCCGACATCAAGGTCATCGCGCCTTGGCGCGACTGGTCGTTCAAGTCGCGCACCGATCTCATCGACTTCGCCGAAAAGTACCAGATCCCGATCGCCAAGGATAAGCGCAACGAAGCGCCGTTCTCCGTCGACGCCAACCTCCTGCACTCGTCTTCCGAAGGCAAGGTACTGGAGGATCCATGGGACGAGCCACCGGAATACGTCTACCAGCGGACCATCTCGCCGATGGACGCGCCGGACGCCGTGACCGAGATCACTATCGGGTTCCGAAAGGGCGACGCCGTGTCCATCGACGGCAAGGCGCTGTCGCCGGCTTCCCTGCTCGCCGCGCTGAACGATCTCGGGCGCGACAATGGCATCGGCCGGCTCGACCTCGTCGAAAACCGTTTCGTCGGCATGAAGTCGCGCGGCGTCTACGAGACGCCGGGCGGCACCATTCTGCTCGCCGCGCACCGCGCCATCGAATCGCTGACGCTCGACCGCGGCGCGGGGCACCTCAAGGACGACGTCATGCCGCGCTACGCGGAATTGATCTACAACGGCTTCTGGTATTCGCCGGAGCGCGAGATGCTGCAAGCCCTGATTGACAAGAGCCAGGAGGATGTCGAGGGCGACGTGCGCCTCAAGCTCTACAAGGGCAACGTCATCGTGACCGGCCGCCGCTCGCCGAAATCGCTCTATCGCAACGATCTCGTCACCTTCGAGGACGACCGCGGCGCCTACGACCAGAAGGACGCCGAGGGTTTCATCCGCCTCAACGGGCTTCGTCTGCGCACGCTGGCGGCGCGAGCCAGAAGCTAGTGAAAGGCAATCGCAAGGCCGGCGCTAGGCCGGCCTTGCGGGACGGTGCATGATGGCTACTCGGCGTCGATGGCGTCGGCCATGATGATGATGGCCTGCTGGTAGACCGAGGCCGAGTTCCATCCCGCGATCGCGCCTCGGTTGGCGCTCGCCGGACCGCCGCTATAGCCATGGCCGCGCAGGAAATTGGCCGTCGACGCGAGCGCGGTTTCCTTGTCGCGCAGGTTCATGCTCCCGACGCCGTATTGCAGGACATTGCCCGGCAGGAACTGGGTATGTCCGAATTCGCCGTGCGCCGCGCCCACCGTTGTTGCGGTCAGGACTCCGCGGTCGACGAGCTTCAGCGCCGCAAGAGCGTGTGGATTGAAGAACGCCGGGCGACGGCAGTCATAGGCGAGCGTCAGGATCGCCGACACGGTGTTCTGGTTGCCCATGAAGCCGCCGAACCCTGTCTCCATGCCCCAGATTGCCAGAAGCGGACCCGGCGGAACGCCGTAGCGACGCTCGATATCGGCAAACATGGCCGCATTCGTCTTCTTGAGAGACTTGCCCTTCGAGATGATCGCCGCGCCGCCGCGCCGCTTCATGAAGTCCTCGACCGAACCGCTGAAGGCCTTTTTCACCGCGCGATCGACCTTGATCGTGGCGGTGGCGTATTGCGCGCCGGCCAGTGCTTGCAGGCCCTTCTTCTTGACCCCCGCGGCTGCGGCTTGCTGGGCAAAATCGGCCTTCCAGGCCTCGAAGCCGCTGGCATCCTTCCCGCATGTCGCCGCCGTGGCGGCGCCGGACCACAGGCCGATCGCGATTGTAGCCGCCGCAGCGAAAGCCCTGCCTTTTGTCCATAATACCATTGCCGTCTCCTGGAAGATTGGTTCTCGACCGGTCTGTAGCCGGAATGTGCTGTGTCATCGTTAAAATGAAGTTCAGTCGCGGAGCAAGTCCTTGGGCTCACGCGGCGATCAATTCGCCGCGATGTCGAGTTAGCCTGTCTGGGTATCCGAGATGTGGCAGCGAGTGACCGGCTTCGTAACACGGTGTGTACTGTCGGCGGCGGATTGGAAAGCCGCCGGGCATCTGTCCGGCGGCTTCTTGACGTTGCGCGGCAACGATATGCTGATCCGCGCGTTTGCGACGCGCGCCTGCCGCTCTGCCCGCACTGTCGAGAAGACCGCCGTGAAACTCTTCGCCTGCCCGTCCTGCACCCAGCAGCTCTACTTCGAGAACACCAGATGCCTCGCTTGCGACAGCATCGTTCTCTATGAGCCGCGTCAAGCCATGTTCGTCGTCGCCGGCGCTTCCGGCGCGATCGCATGCGCCAACAGCGAGCAATGCGCCTGCAACTGGGTCGCGGCGAAGCCCGGCGGGTTCTGCCGCGCCTGTCAGCTCAACAAGACGATCCCCGATTTGACGGTCGGTGGCAATCGCGAGCGCTGGATCAGGGTCGAAGCCGCCAAGAAGCGCGTCATCTATTCGCTCCTGTCGTTCGGCCTGGACGTCGAACCGAAGTCGGCGCCCGGTAGCGAGGTCGGTATCGCCTTCGATTTTCTGGCCGATCCGTCCGGCGGCGGCGGGCCGGGCGGCGAACGCATCCTGACCGGCCATGACAACGGCGTCATCACGCTGAACGTCGCCGAGGCCGATTCGCCGGAGCGCGAGAAACGGCGCATCGCGATGGGCGAGACCTATCGGACCCTGCTCGGCCATTTCCGCCATGAACTCGGCCACTACTACTGGGACCGTCTGATCCGCGACGACGCGGCCTGGCTCGACCGCTTCCGCGCGACCTTCGGCGACGAGCGGCCGGATTACGAGGAGGCGCTGAAACTCCATTATGCCACGCCCCCCGCAGCGGATTGGCAGATGCGCCACATCTCCGCCTATGCCGCCAGTCATCCATGGGAGGACTGGGCCGAGACCTGGGCGCACTATCTGCACATCGTCGACACGCTGGAGATGGCGGATTCGCTCAAATGGTCGATCGGCGCGATGGAATTGGCCTCCGGGCCCTTGCTCACTCCCGACACCGATCGCGGTGCCGGACGCGACGACGGCCAGGATCCGGGCGACGACGGCGCCGAGTACCCGCCCGCCTCGACAGGCGCGGCTTTCGACGCCACCCTCGGGCGCTGGATCGTGCTGTCGAACGCATCCAACTCGATCAACCGCTGCATGGGCCTGCCGGACCTCTATCCCTTCGTCATCTCGCAGGTCGTCGCCGAAAAGCTCGCCTTCATCGACGACTTGCTGCGCCGCTGAGCGCGCCGAAACCGCGCCCGCGCTTGACTCCGCGGCCTGTTTCCTGTCTAGGACAACGAAATTCCGCGACGAGTTGACACTCCGAGCCGCTGACTGGGACGCCTGACGCCAGGACCGATCCCGGAAGCCAACATCCGGCAGCGCGATGCGCCCCCGGGTGCTTTTTGGCTTTGGCTGCCGGTTGCAAACCGCGCGCGGACGCACGACCTCTCGGGTTCAACGCCTGAGAATGAGGAAACCGGATGTTCGAATCCCTCCAGGAGCGCCTTGGCTCCATCCTGAACGGTTTGACCGGCCGTGGCGCGCTGTCGGACGCCGACGTCGCGGCAGCCTTGCGCGAGGTGCGCCGCGCGTTGCTCGAGGCCGACGTGGCGCTCGACGTGGTGCGCTCGTTCACCGACCGCGTCCGCGAAAAGGCCGTCGGCGCCGCCGTCCTGAAGTCGATCAAGCCCGGCCAGATGGTCGTCAAGATCGTGCACGACGAGCTGGTCGAGATGCTGGGCACCGAGGGCCAGTCGATCGATCTGAACGCCGTCGCCCCGGTCATCATCATGATGGTCGGCCTGCAGGGCTCCGGCAAGACGACCACCTCGGCCAAGATCGCCAAGCGGTTGACCGACCGGCAGAACCGCAAGGTCCTGATGGCCTCGCTCGACACGCGCCGCCCCGCCGCGCAGGAGCAGCTGCGCCAGCTCGGCGAACAGGTCAAGGTGACGACCCTGCCGGTCGTCGCCGGCCAGACGCCGGTCGAGATCGCGCGCCGCGCCGTGCAGGCCGGCAAATTAGGCGGCTATGACGTCGTCATCCTCGACACCGCCGGTCGCACCCATATCGACGAACCGCTGATGGTCGAGATGGCCGACATCCGCAAGGTGTCGAGCCCGCACGAGATCCTGCTCGTCGCCGACAGCCTGACCGGCCAGGACGCTGTCAATCTGGCCAAGAGCTTCGACGAGCGCGTCGGCATCACCGGCCTGATCCTGACCCGCATGGACGGCGACGGCCGCGGCGGCGCAGCGCTGTCGATGCGCGCGGTGACCGGCAAGCCGGTCAAGCTGATCGGCACCGGCGAGAAGATGGACGCGCTGGAGGAGTTTCATCCCAAGCGCATCGCCGACCGCATACTCGGCATGGGCGACATCGTCAGCCTGGTCGAGAAGGCGGCCGAGAACATCGACGCCGAGCAGGCGGCCGCGATGGCCAAAAAAATGCAGTCGGGCAAGTTCGACCTCGACGATCTCGCCGGCCAGTTGCGCCAGATGCAGAGCATGGGCGGCATGGGCGGCATCATGGGCATGATGCCCGGCATGGGCAAGATGAAGGACCAGATCGCGGCCGCCGGCCTCGACGACAAGATGTTCAAGCAGCAGCTCGCCATCATCTCCTCGATGACCAAGGCCGAGCGCGGCAATCCGGACCTTTTGAAGCACAGCCGCAAGCAGCGCATCGCCAAGGGCTCCGGCACCGACGCGGCGGCGATCAACAAGCTCCTGAAGATGCACCGCCAGATGGCTGACATGATGAAGGCGATGGGCGGCAAGGGCAAAGGCGGCGGCATCATGCGCGGCATGATGGGCGGCCTGGCCAACAAGATGGGTCTGGGCGGCATGGCGGGCGGCATGCCCGATCTGTCGAGCATGGATCCGAAGCAGCTCGAGGCGCTGAAGAAGCAGGCCGAGGCGGCGGGTCTCGGCGGCGGATTGCCGCGCGGCCTGCCGGGCATGGGCGGCGGCGGGCTCCCCGGCCTGCCGGGCGGCATGAAACTCCCGGGCCTTCCCGGCGGCGGCGGCTTCGTTCCGAAGGGCGGCAAGAAGTGATTCCGACCCTCGAAACCGACCGTCTGATCTTGCGCGCCATGAAGTCGGACGATTTCGAGCCCTTCGCTGCATTCTACGCGTCGGAGGCCGCGCGCTTCGTCGGCGGGCCGGAAGACCGCGTCGCCAGCTGGCGACGGATGGCCGCCTATGCGGGGTGCTGGACGTTGCGCGGTTACGGCAAGTTCGTCGCCGAGGAAAAGGCAACTGGCGCGCCAGTCGGCATATTCGGCCCGTCCTATCCCGAAGGCTGGCCCGAACCGGAGATCGGCTGGACGGTCCTGCCCCGGTTCGAGGGGCGCGGCTATGCGATCGAGGCTGCCGCGCGGACGATCTCGTTCGCCTATGACGAACTCGGCTGGACGACGGTCATGTCCGCGATATTCCCCGGTAACGAGCGCTCGGTCCGCCTCGCCGGGCGGCTTGGCGCCCAGCACGAGGGATCGATAGAAGTGCGGCCCTATGGCGCGCTGGAGATCTACCGCCATCTGCCGCCCGACGACTTCCGCGCCCATCTTGCGAGGCAGAAATGAACGACGCCGAGAAAGCCCGCGAGATCCTGGCCGGCTACCGCGCCTCGATCGACAATATCGATGCCGCCGTCATCCACATGCTGGCCGAGCGCTTCCGCTGCACCAAGGCGGTCGGCGTTCTGAAGGCGACGCACGGCCTGCCCGCGGCCGATCCGGCGCGCGAGGCCGAGCAGATCGCCCGGCTTCGCCAGCTTGCCCACGACGCCCATCTCGACCCTGACTTCGCCGAGAAGTTCCTCAATTTCGTCGTCAAGGAAGTCATTCGCCACCACGAACAGATCGCCGCCGAAAACGGCGCCTGACAATCGCCGTCCGCAAGGCCGGCGCAACGCAACCGATGACCACTGACATTCAAGCCTAGGAGAAACCAAAATGTCCCTGA
>JAUYMV010000491.1 GCA_030698645.1 Mesorhizobium sp. | reverse complement strand
CCGGCGAAGGTTTCCGGCACGGCCTCGGGCAGGAACGCCTTGAGCAGGCGCGGCAGATCGAACTGGCCGAGGCGGAAGCCGCCGGCGACCGCCTCGCGCAGCGATCCCGGCCGAGATTTCCAGATGCGGCTCGCCACCTCGCCGCGCCGGCCGAGAATGGACTTGGCATAGTGATGGATGTCGCGGCCGCTCATGCCGGACGCCATGCCGGCGCCCATGATGGCGCCGATCGAGGAGCCGGCGATCGCCACGGGCCGGATGCCGAGTTCGTCGAGCGTTTCGACGACGTGGATGTGCGCCAGGCCTCGTGCGCCGCCGCCACCGAAGGCGACCGCGAAGGTGGGGCCGGAGCGCTTCGCCGACCTTGCAGCGCCGAGGCTCACTGGATGGCCCCGCTCGATGGCGCGGGCGCCGCCTTCGCAGCCGGACCGACGATCATCACGGCCGGCTCGGTCGTCAGCAGGCGCTTCGCGGCCGCCTTGACCTCGTCGAGCGTCACCGCGGCAATCAGCCCGCTGCGGCGGTCGATGTAGTCGATGCCGAGCCCGTCGATCTGCAGCTCGACCAGCGTGCGGGCGATTGCCGCCGAGGAGTCTAGATTGTTGATCGCATAGGCGCCGGTGACATATTTCTTGGCGAAGTCGAGCTCCGCCTCGGTCGGTCCGGTTTCCGCCATGCGCCGGACCTCGGCGCGGATAAGTTCGAGCGCCTCGGCGGCACGGTCGGAACGGGTGGCGGTGCCGATCACCAGCGCCGACGAATATTCCCGGTTGGCCAGCGACGAGCCGATGCCATAGGCAAGCCCGCGCTTCTCGCGGATCTCGTTGAACAGCCAGGACGAGAACGTGCCGCCGCCGAGGATGTGGTTCATCAGATAGGCGGCGAAGAACTGCGGATCGTTGCGTTCGATGCCTGGATAGGCGAGCTGCAGCGTGGTTTGCGGCAGGTCGTAGTCGACGCGAATCTCCTGCCCGAGCTTGATGTCGGCCCGCGGGACCGGCACGAGTTCCGCTTCGGCGGGCAGGCTGGCGAAGAGTTCGTCAAGCCTACGCCCGAGCGTTTCGGCGTCGATCGCGCCGACCACGCCGACGACGAGATTGGAGCGCGCAAAGGTGCGGGCGTGAAACGCCTTCAGATCGGCCGGGGTGATCGACGCCAGCGTCGCCGCCGTGCCCTCGTCGCGCCGCGCATAGGGGTGACCGTCATAGAGCGCTTCCGCCCAGGCGATGTCGCTCTTCGTCGCCGGATCGAGCGCGCCGGCCTCGATACCGGCCACGATCTGGTCGCGGATGCGATTGACCGGCGCCGGATCGAAGCGCGGCGTCAGGATGGCCATGCGCAGCAGGGCAAACGCTTCGTCCTGCGTCTCGGCCAGCATGCGCATCGAACCGCTTACCTGGTCGTAGCCGGCGGAAAAGCTCATTTCCGAGCCTGCATCGTCGAGCCGAAGTTGGAACGTATCGCTGTCGAGATCGCCGGCGCCCTCGTCAAACAGGCCTGTCATCAGATTGGCGAGGCCCTCCTTGCCGGCCGGGTCCTGCGTCGAGCCGCCCTTGAAGGCGAAGCGGATCGACACGATCGGCACGCTGTAGTCCTCGACAAGCCACGCCTTGACGCCCTGCGGCGAGGTGACGTCCTGGATCTCGACCCCGGCACGCGCCGGCAGGACGCAGAATGCCATCAGAACGGCGATCAGGACGGCCGAGCCGAAGGCGCGCGGCGGAAATTGGATCATGTGCATGAAATTGCCCTTCGCGATCATCCTGCATCGCCTTCGGCGGGAAGCAGGTAGCCGGTCACCGACCGGCTGGCATCCAGATACTTCTTCGCGACCGCCTGGATGTCCGCCGCGGTTACGGCGCGGATGCGCTCCGGCCACGCATCGATGTCGCCGATCGTGCCGCCGGTGGTCAAGGTCGACCCGTAGATGCGCGCCATCCCGGCCTGGCTGTCGCGGGCGAAGATCAGACTGCGCAGGAAGCGGTTCTTGGCGCGTCCGAGTTCGGCGTCGGTGACGCCCTCCGCGATCAGTCTGGCGATCTCGGCATCGACCGCGGTCTCGACATCCTTCAGCGTCGCGCTGCCGCGCGGAGAGCCGTAGACGGTGATGTCGGTATCGTCGAGCGTGGTGCCTTGATAGTAGGCGCCGGCCGACGATGCGATGCCCTGCTTGACGACCAGTTCCTGGTGCAGCCGGCTGCGGAGGCCGCCGCCGAGGATTTCGGACAACAGATCGAGCGCCTCGGACTCACCCGCCAGACCCTCGCGGGTGCCGCTCGTATAGGACGGCACTACCCAGGACCGCTGGTAGCTCGGCTGCGACACGCGCGCATCGCGCAGCGTGACGGTGCGCGCGGTGTTCTGCTCCGGCTCCCTCGGGCGGACGCGCGGCGGCAGCACCGGACCGCGCGGCACCTGGCCATAGGTCGCCTCGGCCAGCGTCCGCACGGTCGCCGCGTCGACGTCGCCCGCGACCACCAGCACGGCGTTGTTGGGCGCGTAGAAGCGATCGTAGAAGGCGGTCGCGTCGAGGCGGTTCAACTGTTCGATCTCGTGCAGCCAACCGATCACCGGGATGCGGTAGGGATGGTTCTGGTAGAGCGTCGCGTCAATCTCCTCGCTGAGCAGGCTGCCCGGATCGTTCTCGACGCGCGAACCGCGCTCCTCGAGGATGACGTCGCGCTCCGGCCCGATGACCTCGTCGGTCAGGATCAGGTTGCGCATGCGGTCCGCCTCGAGCGCCATCATCGTGGCGAGCGCGTCGGGCGACACCTGCTGGTAATAGGCGGTGTAGTCGTTCGAGGTGAAGGCGTTCTCGGAGCCGCCGATTTCGGCGACCTTGAGCGAGAACTCGCCCTGCGGCGTGGTCTTGGTGCCCTTGAACATCAGGTGCTCGAAGAAATGCGCGATGCCCGACTTGCCCGGCGCCTCGTCGGCGCCGCCGACCTTGTACCACAGCATGTGCGTCACCACGGGCGCCCGCCGGTCTGGGATCACGACGACCTCCAGCCCGTTGTCGAGCTTGAAATCGGCGATGGCCTGGGCGGCCGGAACCGATTCGGCCGATGCCGGAACGGCCGTCCACCAGAGCATTGCCGAGGCGGCGAGCGCGAGAATGGCCTTGCGCCAGCCGGGGAGATCCTTGTCGAGAGCCAATCGCATATCCTTCCGGGAACCCTGCCGATGCGGGCAAACTGCAACGCCGTCTTGGCCGCACTGTGGCGAAGCGGGAAACTAGCGCGGCGCGGCCAGTTCGACAAACCGCACCACGGTATCGCCATAGGCGCGCTCGTCGACCACCGAGAACGCCTCGCCGGGCTCGAACGGCGCATCGGCCGATTCCTCGACGACGCAGAGCGCGTCCGGGGCCAGCCAGCCGCCGGACAGCGCCGACCGAAGCGCCTTTTCGCCAAGGCCCTTGCCATAGGGCGGGTCGGCGAAGACGAGGCCGAAGGGCGCCACCGTGCCGGCCGGCCCGAGCGCGGTCGCGTCGCGGCGAAACAGCTTTGTCCGCCCCAGCAGTCCCATCGCTTCGACATTGTTGCGCACCAGGCCGCGGCCCTCGGCCGATTCCTCGATGAACAGGCAGAACGACGCGCCGCGCGAGATGGCTTCGAGGCCGAGCGCCCCGGTGCCGGCAAAGAGATCGAGCACGCGCTGGCCTTCGAGCCGGTCGGGAAAGCGGTGCGCCAGAACATTGAACACCGCCTCGCGGGTGCGATCGCTCGTCGGACGGATGTCGTTCGAGCGCGGCGCGAGAAGCGTTCGTCCGCGGAACTCGCCGCCGACGATGCGCATCAACTGCCCTTGCGCGGGCCGCGCGGACGATAGGCCGGCTTGGCGCCATCGCCGGATGGCGAAGCGGGCCTCGGCTTGCGCAGCCCCTCCGTGCCGCCGGGCTTGCCCGAGGGACGACGATCGTCGCCGCCCGGCGCCCGCGTGCGCGGCTTGCGTTCGTCGGCGCCCTCCGCGGCCTCGGCCTTCTTGCCGACCGGCCGGGCGCCCGACGCCATCCAGACATTGGACGAACGGGAGCGGGGTGGTTCGTAGGGCTTTTCTTCCTTCTTGTCGCCGCGCTTGGGCCCGCGCGGCCCCGGCGGACGCTTGGTGGTCAGGCGACCCAGCATGTCCTCGCGGTGGCGCTCCTGGTCGCGCTTGCGGTTCTTGATCAGGCCGCCCTCGCCGGCTTCCGTGCGCGGCTCGCGCGGCCGAGGCGCGGGCGCGGCCCACTCGCGCTCGCGCACGACAGGCTTGTTGGAGAACTCCGTGGTGATCGGCGCCTCGAAATTGGCGCCCGATTCCTCGATCAGGCGTTCGCCCAACTGGTCGCGCAGCGTCTTTCCGTTTAGCTCCTGCACCGCACCGTCGGCGAGTTCGCCGAGCTGGAAAGGACCGTAGGAGATGCGGATCAGGCGCGAGACCTCAAGGCCGAGCGAGCCGAGCACGTTCTTCACTTCGCGGTTCTTGCCTTCGCGCAGGCCGAGCATCAGCCATGCGTTGGAGCCCTGCTCGCGTTCGAGACTGGCCTCGATCGAGCCGTAGAACACGCCGTCGACCGCGACGCCGTCGCGCAGCCCCTTCAGGGCGTTTTCGTCGACGCGTCCGTGCACGCGGGCGCGGTAGCGGCGCATCCAGCCGGTCGATGGCAGTTCGAGCACGCGCGCAAGCCCGCCATCATTGGTCAGCAGCATCAGACCTTCGGTGTTGATGTCGAGGCGGCCGATGGTGATCAGGCGCGGCAGGCCTGCGGGAAGGACGTCGAACACGGTCCGGCGGCCTTCCGGATCGCGATTGGTGGTGACCACGCCGGACGGCTTGTTGAACAGGAAGAGCCGCGTCCGCTCGATCGCGGGGATCAATTCGTTGTCGACATGGATCGCATCGTCGGGGCCGACATTGAAGGCCGGCGAGGCGAGCACCTTGCCGTTCACCTTGACGCGGCCGGCCGCGATCATCTCCTCGGCGTCGCGGCGCGACGAGATGCCGGCGCGGGCGAGCCGCTTGGCGATGCGCTCGCCCTCCTCGGGCGCGGCCTCGTCGCGCACGGATAGGCGGGCGGACGACGGACGCGGGCGGTCGGAGCCTGCGCCGAAGCGCTTCGGACCATCGCTGTCCGGGCGGCCACGGAACGGCTTGTCGCCGTCGGAGCGCGCGCGGAAGGGCTTGTCGCCATCGGGACGCGGACGGAAAGGCTTGTCGCCGTCCGGCTTGCGGAACGGACGGTCACCCTCCGGCTTGCGGTAGGGCTTGTCGCCGGTCGCCCGGAACGGCCTGTCACCGTCGGGCTTGCGGAACGGACGCTCGTCGCCGCCCTCGCGGCGTGGCGTATAAGCTCGCTTCTCGCCCGACGGAGCGTCGTCGCGTCTCGGCGTGTAGGCGCGCTTCTCGCCGGTGCTCGCAGCGGCAGCCCGCGCGGGTCGCGCATCGTCGTCGCGTTGGCGGAAGGGTTTTGCGTCGCCATCGAACTTGCGAAACGGCTTGTCGCCGTCGGGGCGCGGGCGGAACGGCTTGTCGCCCGAAGGCTTACGATAGGGCTTGGCCGATGCATCGCGGGCGCCGAACGGCTTTTCGCCGGGCGCCGACTTGGCGAAGGCGCGGCCGGTCTCGGGCTTGCGGAACGGCTTGCCGGTTCGCTCGCGCTCCGGCGCGCCCTCGGCGCGCGGCTCATGGCTGCGCTTGGGGGCATCGCCCGACGGCGCGTCGTCGCGGCGCGGACGGTATTCGCGCTTCTCGGGCGCGGCGCCGCCGGCGCGCGGCGTGGTGGCGCGCTTCTCGGAAGACGCCGGCTTGCCGTCCTTCTTCCAGGCCGGCTTGGCGTCCTTCTTCCATGCCGGCTTGCCGCCGGCGCCGGCCTTCGCCGGTCCGCTTCTCGGGGCGTCGCCCGGCTTGCCGCCGGGGGCGCCGGGGCCGCGTTTACCCGGAAATCGCTTGCGTTCGTCGCTCATGTGGCCTTTGCCTCTCCGGGCAGGTAATTAACAGCTACGCCAGTCCGGCGCGAGATAAATGTCCGGCGGGAAACCAGCTTGAACCGTCCCGATTTCATGTCAGAGGCCCTCGCCGAAGCCAGCGCCGCCGCGTCCCGCGGCGAGGTGCCGGTCGGCGCGGTCGTCGTGCGCGGCGGGCGTATCCTGGCACGCGCGGGCAACCGCACCCGCGAACTGAACGACCCGACCGCGCATGCCGAAATGCTCGCCATCCGGATGGCCTGTGCGGAAATCCGCTCCGAACGCCTGACGGACGCCGACCTCTACGTGACGCTGGAGCCGTGCGCCATGTGCGCGGCGGCGGTTTCCTTCGCGCGGTTGCGGCGGCTCTATTTCGGCGCCACCGACGAAAAGGGCGGCGCGGTCGTCAGCGGCGGGCGATTCTTCGCGCAGCCGACCTGCCATCATGCGCCTGAAATCTATCCGGGAATGGCGGAAACCGAATCGGCCGGCCTGCTACGTGCGTTTTTCCGGCTGAAGCGCGCCGAGTAGCGCGGGTCCCGGCGGAGGCTGCCTAGAACGGCCAGAGATCGCGCCAGCCGCTCTTCTTGCCGGGGCCCTTGCGGCGGCGGTCCTTCTTCCATTCGTCCTCGCCGACGTCGCCGACGGCAGCCGTCGCGGCGGGCGCACGGTATTCGAGCGGCGGCTCGCTCAGATAGCGGCGGTTGGTGGGAAGGCCCTGATTGTTTTCGACGAGGCGGCGATTGAACTCGGCGCGCTGCGCGGCGGTCGAAATCGGAGTGCCGTCGAGATTCAGGTCATCGCCCCTGGTGCGGCGAACCGTCTGCCTCGCCGGCTGGATGGTCATCGCCACTTCCGGCTCGAAGCCGGGCGTGTCCCTGTTGGCCGTGGCATCGGCGCGGATGCGGGCGCGGCGCATTTCCGGCGATTCGGGCCAGGCGCCGGCGGAGG
>JAUYMV010000470.1 GCA_030698645.1 Mesorhizobium sp. | reverse complement strand
TCTCCGGAAGCTTGCCCATCGTCTCGTCTCCATTCGCTGCCCGCCCGATTTGCATCGGCAAGTGGGTTCTATGTAACCTCTGCGGAAAAAGACGCAAACGGGAGGAACCTCATGGCCCTGTTCGAGGACGAACCGAAAAAGAAACGCGCCGTGCACGAGATCGGCCAGGACCTGGCCACGCTCTCGGTCGGCGAACTGGACGAGCGCATCGCCGAGCTACGGGCGGAGATCGCGCGCCTCGAGGAGGAGAGGGGCGCGAAAGGCGCGACGCGCAGCGCGGCCGACGCATTGTTCAGGCGCTAGGCGATCCCGAGCGCTGCGTGCCAATAGACAGGAAAAGTCGCGTTCCCGCCCCCGAAACGACAAAAAACCGATATCTTCGGAGGAGCCTCTCGCAATCGCCGGGAATCTCCGGGGGAAAGTTACAATGTTCGCATCCTTCGGTCCGATCCTCGCTTTGCTTCGCGGCACCGCCTTCCTGCTCGCTGCATCGGGGCTGCACAGCCTGCTTCTGCCGCTGCGGGGCCAGGCCGAAGGTTTCTCCACCGCCTCGCTCGGCCTGCTCGGCACCGCCTGGGCCGGCGGCTTCGTCGCCGGCTGCCTGTTCGCGCCGCGCCTGGTGCGCCGGGTCGGCCATGTGCGCGCCTTCGGGGCGTTCGCCGCGTCGGGCGCGATCGTCGCGCTGATGACCGGGCTGGTCATCGAGCCGATCGTCTGGATCGTGCTGCGCGTCTTCACCGGCTTTGCCATGGCCGGCGCCTTCATGGTGATCGAAAGCTGGCTCAACGAGCGCGCCACCAACGAAAATCGCGGCACGGTGTTCGGTCTCTACATGATGGTCACCTATGCCTCGATCATGGGCGGCCAGATGATCGTGGCGTTCGGCGACGTCACGTCCGATTCCCTGTTCATGGTTGCCGGTATCTTCTTCTGCCTGGCGCTGATCCCGACGGCGGTGTCGACCGCCGACACGCCGCGTCCGCTGCAGGGCGTATCGCTCGACCTGAAGGGCCTCTACGCCAACTCGCCGGTCTCGGTCATCGCCTGCCTGCTGGTCGGCGTGGCGAACGGCGCGTGGGGGACGCTCGGCGCCGTCTACGGCGCGCGCATCGGCATCGGCACCGCGGGCATCGCGCTGATGATGAGCCTCACCGTCGTCGCCGGCGCGGCGATGCAACTGCCCGTCGGCCGGGCCTCGGACATGACCGACCGGCGCAACGTACTGGCCGGCGCGGCCTTTCTCACGGCGCTGATCGGCCTGGCGATCTTCCTGCTTCAGCCGCGCTCCGACATTCTCGTCCTCACGATGACGGCCGCCTACGGCGCGCTTGCCTACACGCTCTATTCGATCGCCGTGGCGCATGCCAACGACCATGCCGATGCCGCCGATTTCGTGAAGGTGTCGGGCGGCCTGCTGCTGCTCTACGGCTTCGGCACGATGATTGGCCCGGTGATCGGCGCGGTGCTGATGGACTGGCTGCGCCCGGACGCGGTCTTCCTTGCCACCGCGATCGCCCATCTCCTGCTCGCCGGCTACACGGTGGTGCGCATCAGGGCGCGGGCGCCGGTGCCGATCGGCGGGCGCGAGAGTTTCCAGACGCTGCCCTCGGAGCGCGCGGCGACGCCCGAATCGCTCCGACTCGATCCGCGCAGCGAGGCGGCGACCGACCGTTGATGTTGGGCAAGACCTGGCCTAGAAAAAGCAATGGCGAAAGAAGACGCATTCCTCGCAATAGCCGATCCGAACCGGCGTTATCTTCTGGAAGAACTGCGTCGAAGGCCGCAGACCGTCAGTGAACTTGCCTCTGGCCTTCCGATTTCCCGGCCGGCGGTGTCGCAGCACCTGAAAATCCTGCTCGACGCGGGGCTGGTTTCTGCGCGGGCGGACGGCACGAAGCGCATCTATTCCGTCAACGGCACGGGATTCATGACGCCGAACATCTGGCTCGATCAATTCTGGGACGCCTGAGGCGCGCAATGGCACCGGACAGTCGGCGCGTTTGCGGCGCAACCCGTATCGCGACCGGCGAAACACATCCACGACCCGGCGGCCCAGCCGCCAGGCCATGGGAAGACTGTGTCCGCTGTCGCGGTCTGGAAATTCAGTGCTTGGTTGGCTCGGAAGCCGGGGTCGTCCTCAGTCTGTGGATCTCGTCCTTGAGAGCCAGCTTTCGGCGTTTCAGCGTGACGACTTCGATCGTGTCGGTGGATGGACTGGCCAGGGCCTCGTTGATCTGTTCTTCGATTTCGCTGTGACGCTTCTGCAACTCTGCAAGGTGGGACGCAAGAGACATGAGCATTCTCCCTTCGCTGGTTTCCTCGTGATTCCCCAGCAGTCACCGCCCCGCCCGACGGCACTGTGACGAACCGATGACAGTGTGCCATCGGTTCGTTACCAAGTCGAATATGCCGTAGTAGCATTTCGCTCGCCGGCAAAATGTGATATGGCGACTCGCCCGCGGCTTTCCGCCTCCGGATCCCCCGATCCCGCGCTATCCGCGCGTTCACGCCAGCAGACAGTTGTTCGATGTCCGATCAGGACCAAGCCGATACACGACTCGAGTTTTCCCGCCTCAAGCAGGACCATGCGGACTTCGACGCCGCGATCAACGCGATGATCGCGATGGGCTGCGATCCGCTGCAGATCCAGCGCATGAAGAAGAAAAAACTCTTCCTCAAGGACCGCCTGCAGCAGCTCGAGGACCGGATCATCCCGGACATCATCGCCTGAACGAAGCACATTGTTGCGGCGTGCCGGCATTTCCGCTAGGCCCGTTCCGATCGGCGCAACAGGCCCGGGGAGCGCATTGACACAGCCAGTCAGCGATATCGCAATCATCATGGGCAGCCAGTCGGACTGGGCGACGATGCGCCATGCCGCCGAGACGCTCGCGGCGCTCGGCGTCAGCCACGACAAGCTGATCGTGTCGGCGCACCGCACGCCGGAGCGGCTCTACGACTTCGCCAGGAATGCGAAGGCCAGGGGCTTCAAGATCATCATCGCGGGCGCCGGGGGCGCCGCCCATCTGCCGGGCATGACGGCGGCGCTGACGCCGCTTCCGGTGTTCGGCGTTCCGGTCGAATCGAAGGCACTGTCGGGCCAGGATTCGCTGCTGTCGATCGTGCAGATGCCGGCCGGCATTCCGGTCGGCACGCTCGCCATCGGCAAGGCGGGGGCAATCAACGCGGCGTTGCTGGCGGCGGCCGTCCTGGCGCTTGGCGACGCCGGGCTGGCGGAACGGCTGGACGCCTGGCGCGCCGCCCAGACGGACAAGGTCGCCGTCAACCCCTCAGACACGGCCGAATGACCGCGCCGCTGCCGCCCGGCTCGACGATCGGCATCATCGGCGGCGGCCAGCTCGGCCGCATGCTGGCGATGGCGGCCGCGCGGCTCGGCTACCGGACGGTGATCCTCGAGCCGCAGCCGGAGTGCCCGGCGGCGCAGCTCGCCAACCGGCAGCTCGCCGCAGCCTATGACGACCCGGCCGCGCTCGACGAACTGGCCGCCGTCTGCGACGTCGTCACCTATGAGTTCGAGAACGTGCCGGTCGAGGCGGCCGTCCGACTCGTGTCGCGCGTTCCGGTATTCCCGCCGCCGCCGGCGCTCGACGTCGCGCAGGACCGCGTCACCGAGAAGCGCTTCCTCAATGCGTCGGGGATCTCCACGGCAAGGTTCCGGGCGGTCGACAGCGACGCCGATCTGGCGGCGGCGCTGGCCGTGTTCGGTGGCGACGGCGTGCTGAAGACGAGGCGCATGGGATATGACGGCAAGGGCCAGCGCCTGTTTCGCGGCGCCGGGCCGGGTGACGCCTCCGGCGCCTTCGCGGCCATGGGGCAGGTGCCGCTCATCCTCGAAGCGTTTGTCCCGTTCGAGCGCGAAATCTCGATCATCGCGGCGCGCGACCGGACCGGCGCCATCGTGGCCTACGATCCAACGGAGAACGTGCATCGCGGCGGCATCCTGCACAGCTCGACTGTGCCCGCGCGCCTCCGCGCAGACACGGCCCTCGCGGCGCGAACCGCCGCCGCCGCCATTCTGGACGCGCTCGACTATGTCGGCGTGATCGGCGTCGAGTTCTTCGTGCTCGCGGATGGCGCCTTGCTGGTCAACGAGATCGCGCCCCGGGTGCACAATTCCGGCCACTGGACCGAGGCCGCCTGCGCGATCTCGCAATTCGAACAGCATATCCGCGCCATCTGTGGCCTGCCGCTCGGCGATCCGGCGCGGCACTCCGACTGCGTCATGGAAAACCTGATCGGCGACGATGTCGCGCGTGTCGCGGAACTGGCCGGGGAGTCGGGCGTGGTGGTCCATCTCTACGGCAAGGCCGAGGCCCGGCCCGGCCGCAAGATGGGGCATATCACGCGCTTGAAAGCGCGCCGCGAAACTTGACAGCCCCGGCTGGCATCGGTATGGACCCACATCGTTTTCGGCGCGCCCGCTTGGCGCGTCTTTCATTTTGGCCCCAACGGGTCCGACCGACAGGCTGACGACAATGAAGATCAAGAACTCGCTCAAGGCGCTCAAGGGCCGTCATCGCGACAACCAGCTGGTTCGCCGCAAGGGCCGCATGTACATCATCAACAAGACCGCGCCGCGCTACAAGGCGCGTCAGGGCTGATCCTGTACGACCGGGCATTTCGCCCATCACGCGAATTTCAGTTTGACGCTGGGCAAATCGGGACTAGTTTTCCGATATGCGCAGCGTTTTTCATTGCCTGACCGGGATCGCCCTCTTGAGCGCGGGCGCGGCGCTCGCGGCCGAGCCAATGGTGGCGGCGGCCCCACCGGCGACGACGGCGGACGCGCTCGCTCCGCTCGACAAACTGTTCTCCGACCTCAAGCGCGAGCGCAACGCGAAGTCCGCGGAGCGCCTGGCCTCCCGCATATGGCAGGAATGGTTCAAGTCGGGCAGCGCGTCGATCGACCTGATGATGCAGTGGTCGGATACCGCGATGAAGGCGGAAAAATACGGCGTGGCGCTGGATTTCCTCGACCGCGTGACCGTGCTGCAGCCCGACTTCGCCGAAGGCTGGAATCGGCGCGCGACCGTGCATTTCCAGATGAAGAATTACGAGAAGTCGATGGCCGACATCGAGCGCACGCTGAGGCTCGAACCGCGCCATTTCGGCGCGCTGTCCGGCATGGCGCAGATTCTCAAGGCTTCCGGCCGCCAGGAGATGGCGCTCAAGGCATATCAACGGGTGCTCGACGTCTATCCGATGATGCGCAACGCGCAGAACGAGGTGGCGGCGCTCTCCGAGGAACTCGCCGGGGAAGGTATCTGACACAGCAGCGCGCCATGCCGGTATTGCATGCGCCGCGCGCGTGCCACGCAGGCACGCGTGCGCCTGATCGTGCGCGGTTGCCTTCATGAACCTCCTTTATGCGCTGATCTGCTTTGTCCTCGCGCTCTTGCTCGTGCTCGCCGGGGTGACCCGAATCGGCGCCTGGCTGACCGAGCGCCGCAATCCGCCGATCGGCAATTTCGTCACGGTGAACGGCACCCGTCTGCACGTCGTTCACGTCGCGGGGCCGGCGGACGCCGACTTGCCGCCGATCGTCTTCATCCACGGCGCCAGCGGCAATCTGAAGGACCAGATGATTCCCTTCGCCAAGGCGCTCGAGGGCCGCGCGGAAATGCTGTTCCTCGATCGTCCGGGCCACGGCTGGTCGGAGCGCGGGCCGGACAACGAGGATCCGCATGGCCAGGCGCGCACCATCGCAGCCCTGATGGACGAGGTCGGGATGGAGAGCGCCATCATCGTCGGGCACTCGTTCGGCGGCGCGGTGGCGGCCACCTTCGCGCTCGACCATCCACGGCGCACCCGCGGCCTGGTGTTCCTGGCGCCTGTCAGCCACCCGTGGCCGGGCGGCGCGACATCGTGGTACTATTCCCTGACAAAGAAGCCGGTGATCGGGCGGATCTTCTCCGAGGTGCTGGCCTATCCGGGCGGCGTCCTGCGCATGCAGGCCGCGACGGATTGCGTGTTCTCCCCCAACAAGGCGCCCGACGGCTACGCCAGCGACGCCTCCATCGGGCTGGTGCTGCGGCCCGGCGCCTTCCGCGCGAACGCCATCGATGTCGAGGGCCTCTACCGCCATGCGCGGGCCCTGGCGCCGCGCTACCCGGAGATCGCGACGCCGACGGTGGTCATTTCGGGCGACCGAGACACGGTCGTCTACGAGGAAATCCACTCGGCCGGCCTGGCGCGCGACATCCCCGGCGCGGAACTCGTCTGGGTCAGGAA
>JAUYMV010000461.1 GCA_030698645.1 Mesorhizobium sp. | reverse complement strand
CATGCGTGATGACTATGCCCTTGAGGTTTTTCAGGTCGGCCTCGATGAAGCGCGTGTCGGGCAGGACGAGATCGACGCCGGGGAGGTCGGGTCCCGGGAAGGTGACGCCGACATCGACGATGATCCATTCGCGCTTGGTCGCCGGCCCGTAGCCGTAGAGTGCGAAGTTCATGCCGATTTCGCCCACGCCGCCGAGCGGGACGAAGACCAGTTCACTAGCTTTTGTCATCAATTCGTGCCTGTCCGATCTGTGAAAAACAGGTCACCCGCGGAAATCCGCCGGCGCCCGCCCTCTTGCGTGAGAAGGCACAGATGGCCTTCCATGTCGATATCTTCGAAACGTCCTGAAATGGCGCCGTCATGCAAATTGACGGTGACCGGATCGCCGATGCCGCGCGCCGCGCGCAGCCAGTCCTCGCGAATCGCCGCGAAGCCAAAGCCTCGGTTCCATTGCGTCACTATAGCCGACATTGCCCGCGCCAGTGCGGAAAACTGCGCTTCCACCGTCGTGGCGATGCCGCACGCCGCCAGATCTGTCGCCGGATAGGCCGGATTGTCCGGATGATGCGCGATGTTGATGCCGCAGCCGATGACGACGGCCATGCGCCCGCCCGGCAGCGTCTCGCTTTCGAGCAGGATACCGTTGATTTTCCGCCCATCGACCAGGATGTCGTTCGGCCATTTGATGGCCAGCGCCTGCGGCGCCGATGCGAAAAGCGGCTTCAGCGCGCGATAGACCGCAAGCGCCGCCGCCAAAGGCAGGGTGCCGAGGCGAGCGGGCGGCGCCGGATCGACGAGCAGGAGCGAGGCGTAGAGGTTGCCCTCCTCAGAAATCCATGGTCGGCCGCGCCGGCCGCGTCCGGACAATTGCCGCCGCGCCGTGACCCAGAGATTGCCGGGGTCCCCTGCCCGCGCCGCCTCCAGCGCCACCGTGTTGGTCGAGCCGACATCGCCGAGCGCGATGCGGCGGTAGGGGGACAGTCCGTCGATCGGGGCCGCGTCCACCCGCTCAGAAGAACGTTTTTGCAGCGACGCCGGCCATCGTCTCGATAGGTCCAAGGATCGCCATGAAGAGCAGGACGAAGGCGCCCGAAACGCCGAGCACCACCCGCAAGATGCCCGCCATCGGCTGGAAAGCGCCGACGGATTCGTCGAACCACATGATCTTGATGATGCGCAGATAGTAATAGGCGCCGACGACGGAGGCGAGCACGCCGAGGACGGCGAGCGCGAAGAGATCGGCCTCGATCGCGGCCAGGAAGACGTACCACTTGGCCCAAAAGCCGGCCAGCGGCGGGATGCCGGCGAGCGAGAACATCAGGATGGTCATGATCGTCGCCATGATCGGATTGGTCTGCGCGAGGCCGGACAGGTCGTCGATCCGCTCGACATTGCCCCCCTTGCGCCGCATCGCGAGGATGAAGGCGAAGGTGCCGAGCGTCATCACGAGATAGATCAGCATGTAGATCGCGACGCCGCGCACGCCGTTCTGGCTGTTGGCGGCGAGGCCGACCAGCGCGAAGCCCATGTGGCCGATCGAGGAATAGGCCATCAGGCGCTTGATGTTGGTCTGGCCGATGGCGGCGAAGGCGCCGAGCGCCATCGACGCGATCGAGATGAAGACGACGATCTGCTGCCAGTCGACGGCGATCGGCTCGAAGGCGCCCATGGTGACGCGCACGATCAGCGCCATGGCCGCCATCTTGGGCGCGGCGGCGAAGAAGGCGGTGATCGGCGTCGGCGCGCCCTCGTAGACGTCGGGCGTCCACATGTGGAACGGCACGGCGGAAATCTTGAAGGCGAGGCCGGCGAGCACGAAGACGAGGCCGAAGACCAGGCCCAACTGCCGCTCGCCGCCGGACAGCGCCGCGGCGATCGCCTCGAAGCCGGTATTGCCGGTGTAGCCGTAGACGAGCGAGATGCCGTAGAGCAGCATGCCGGACGACAGCGCGCCGAGGACGAAATATTTAAGGCCCGCCTCGGTCGCCTTCAGATTGTCGCGGTTGATCGCGGCGACGACGTAGAGTGCCAGCGACTGCAGTTCCAGCCCGAGATAGAGCGAGATCATGTTGTTGGCCGAGACCATCAGCAGCATGCCGAGCGTCGAGAGCAGGATCAGCACCGGATATTCGAACTTGTCGAAATGCTGCTCGCGGGCGAAGCCGACCGACATGGCGAGCGTCACGATCGAGCCGCCGAGCGTCAGCACCTTCATGAAGCGGGCGAACGGATCGTTGACGAAGGCGGTGCCGAAGGCGGCTCCGTCGTCCCCCATGAGGGTCCAGATGCCGGCGCCGACCAGCAGGACGATCGCCAGGCCGGTCACGATGGCATTGGCGCGCGCGCCCGAATAGACGCCGACCATCAGCAGTGCCAGCGCGCCGACTGCCAGGATCAGTTCCGGCGCAATCAGCGTCAAGTTGGAGATCATGTCAGCCGTCATGTCGTCTGGTCCCGGTCCATATTCGGCATCAATGCGCGGCCGCTGGCGCGGCGACGGCGGCGGGCGCCGCCTCGAGCGACACGGCGATCTGGTCGACCAGCGCGCCGACCGAGGAAGCGGTGGCATCGAGAATCGGCGCCGGATAGACGCCGAAGAAGATGACGAGCGCCACCAGCGGATAGAGGATGGCCTTTTCGCGCGACGACAGGTCGAGCAGGCCCTTGAGGCTGTCCTTGGTCAGCGTGCCGAACACCACGCGGCGGTATAGCCAGAGCGCATAGGCGGCCGACAGGACGACGCCGGTGGTGGCGAACAGCGCCACCCAGGTGTTGACGCGGAAGATGCCGAGCAGGGTCAGGAACTCGCCGACGAAGCCGCTGGTGCCCGGCAGGCCGACATTGGCCATGGTGAAGATCAGGAACACGACGGCATATTTCGGCATGATGTTGACCAGCCCGCCATAGGCGGCGATCTCGCGCGTGTGCATACGGTCGTAGATGACGCCGACGCAGAGGAAGAGCGCGCTGGCGACGAGGCCATGCGACAGCATCTGGAACACCGCGCCCTGGATGCCTTCCTGGTTCATCGCGAAGATGCCCATCGTGACATAGCCCATGTGGGCGACGGAGGTGTAGGCGATCAGTTTCTTCATGTCCTCCTGCATCAGCGCCACCAGCGAGGTGTAGATGATGGCGATGACGGATAGCGCGAAGACCATCGGCGCGAAGTCGGCGGAGGCGAGCGGGAACATCGGCAACGAGAAGCGCAGCAGGCCATAGCCGCCCATCTTCAGGAGGATGCCGGCGAGGATGACGGAGCCCGCCGTCGGCGCCTCGACGTGGGCGTCGGGCAGCCAGGTGTGCACCGGCCACATCGG
>JAUYMV010000457.1 GCA_030698645.1 Mesorhizobium sp. | reverse complement strand
CCTCCGTGAGAACCGGAAATTAGTGGCTTGGTGGCATTCTTGCTCGACTCAATCCGTCAGGCAGGGGTGCCACCGAATGTTTCGCAGATTTCTGAAGAACGAACGCGGCAATTTTGCCATCGCGACCGCGATTGCGATCGTGCCGATCCTTGGCGGCCTGGCGCTTGCCATCGACTTCTCGGAGATGAACAAGCAGCGCCAGGAAACGCTGAACGCGCTCGACGCGGCCGGCATCGCCGCGGCGCGGCGGGTCGTCGAAGGCGCCACCGAAGCCCAGGTCATCGCCTATGCCAAGGATTTCTTCGAGGCAAACCTGAACTCGGTCAAGCCGTCGAACACGAAGCTGACCATCGTCCTGCCCAACAACAATACGGGCGGCGGCACACTGAAGATGTCGGCCGATCTTAAATACGACCCGTATTTCTTCCCGGCCTTCACGAGCCTCGTCAATAGCAACTCCGGCGGGTCGACGCAGATCGAATTCAGCGCGAAAACCGAAGTACGACTGAAGAACACGCTCGAAGTGGCGCTGGTGCTCGATAATTCGGGCTCGATGTCCTATATCGGCACCGGATCCGGCCAGAAGCGCATCGACCTGTTGAAGAGCGCGGCGAAGCAGCTCGTCGACACGCTCGCCGATCAGGCCGGGCAGATGAAGCAGGTCTCCAAACCCGTGCAGTTCGGGCTGGTGCCGTTCGCGGCATCCGTCAACGTCGGCGCGAACAACGCGACGGCGACATGGATGGACACGTTCGGCATTTCGCCGGTTCACCACGAGAATTTCAACTGGGCGTCGATGGGGGCCGCCAACGCCAACAAGCGCGTCGAGCTCAGCGCCGGTTCCTACTACAAGCGCGGCACTGGCTGGGGCACCCAAGAGAACAACATCGTCACGCGGTTCACGCTCTACAACGACATCAAGCGGCAGACGGGTACCGTCTTCGTCAAGACGGGCACGGAATATGTGTGCACAGCCACCAAGAACGGGAAATGCACCGCCGGCTACTACAAGGACATCGGCTACGACAGTCCGGTCTACGAGACCTATGCCAGTTGGCAGGGCTGCGTCGAAGCGCGTCCCTTCCCCTACAACAATACCGACGATGCGCCGACCGGATCGAACGGAGCGACATTGTTCGTGCCGATGTTCGCGCCCGATGAGCCGGGCAACAAGTGGACGCCGCAAAGCGCCACCGACAGCACGATCAAGACATTCGGCTCCTACAACAGCTGGTGGGACGACCTCACGACGTCGACCAGCACCACGGTCGCCAACCAGCTCGCCCGGCAGAAGGCGATGCCGAAATATTTCGAGCCCGCGCCGACCGGAAAGATCGCCGCCGCCGTCGGCGACGATGGTCCGAACGGGAGCTGCACGACCAAGGCGATTACGCCGCTGACCGACGTCACGGTCGCGGCGGGCCGCACCGCGATCAAGGCCGCCATCGACGCGATGGCGCCGCTCGGCGCCACCAATGTGCCCGAAGGCCTGGCCTGGGGCTGGCGCGTCGTGTCGGGCGGCGTCCCCTTCACCGAAGGCCGGCCCGATATCGAAAAGGGCAACGACAAGGTCGTCATCGTCCTGACCGACGGCGAGAACACGTACTATACGCCGAGCTCCCTCGGTTACTCGGACCCGGCTGGCAACAAGTCGATCTACTCGAACTTCGGCTACACCGGCGTCGGCTACAACGGCACCGCGACCACCCGCCTGTTCATGGGAACGAGCGCCGCGATCAACAAGACGAACTATGTCAACAGCAACTACACCAACGCCATGAACGAGCAGTTCCAGATCCTCTGCGCCAATGCGAAGGCAAAGAACGTCATCCTCATGACCGTGGCGCTCGATCTCGATGCCAAGAACACGGCCGAGAAGGCGCAGATCGACGCGATGACGAAATGTTCGTCGGATTCGCGCTTCCGCCGCCAGGCCGACGGTTCGCCGGAAAAGCTGTTCTGGAACGCCAAGGGTTCCGACCTCGCCAAGAGCTTCAAGGAAATCGCCGACGAACTCTCCAACCTGCGCATCGTCGGATAGGCAGGCATGACAGGAGCCAGCATATCGGGCGCTCCGCCCCGGCCGCGGAGCGCCTGGTTCGGACTGCGGCGCTTCGCTGATCTCGCGGCGCGCTTCACGCGCGACCGGCGCGGCAATTACGGCATGGCTTTCACGCTCGCCATCGTGCCCATTCTCGGCGGGCTCGCGCTTGCCGTCGATTTCGCCGAGATGAACCGGCAGAAGCAGGTAACGCTGCAGGCGCTCGACGCAGCGGGCATCGCCACGGCCCGCCAGCTCGTGACCGGAGCGACCGAAGCCGAATTGAGGGCCTATGCGAAGAATTTCTTCGAGGCCAATCTCGGTCCGGTCGATCCGGCCGACACGACGCTGCACGTGACGCTGCCCAACACCAATGGCGGCGGCGGCACGCTGAAGCTGACCGCCGATCTGCGCTACACGCCGGACTTCTTTCCCGTGTTCCAGAAGGTGATGCGCGGCTCGACCGATTCGAGCGAGATCGATTTCTCGGCGAACACCGAAATACGCCTGAAGAACACGCTGGAAGTGGCCCTGGTGCTCGATAATTCCGGATCGATGTCGACGGTCGGGTCCGGCTCCGGGCTGAAGCGCATCGACCTGCTCAAGGCGGCCGCCAAACAACTCGTCGACACGCTCGCGCTGCAGGCCGGTCTGATAAAGCAGGTCGACAAGCCGGTGCAGTTCTCCCTGGTGCCGTTCGCGGCTTCCGTCAATGTCGGTCCGCAGAACGCCGGCGCGCCCTGGATGGACACGCGCGGGCTTTCGCCCGTGCATCACGAGAGTTTCGACTGGGCCGCGATCAATGGCGCCGACAAGAAGGCGCTCAAGATCGGCGGCGTCTGGAAGAAATCGGGCACCGGATGGGGTGCGGAGGAACACGAGGTCCTGTCGCGCTTCTCGCTCTACAAGGACATGAAGAAGGTCGAATCGCGCGAGTGGGTGGCGACGGGAACCGAATATGTCTGCACCGCCTACAATACCAACGGCACCTGCAAGACGGGCTCCTGGAAGGAAACCGGGTATTACGACGAAACGATCGGAGCCTATGCCAGCTGGCAGGGCTGCGTCGAGGCGCGGCCCTATCCCTACAATGTGAACGACGCGACGCCCGGTACGCTCGACGCGTTCGACGTCCTGACCGGAGATCCCGCGACCCTGTTCGTGCCGATGTTCGCGCCCGACGAGCCGGGCGACCGCTGGGCGACGGAGGCTGACCCCACGCCCGACAACTACTCCGCCTCGAACAATTGGTGGAATGACGGCACGGAGAGCGCGACCGGGCAGACCCGTTTGAGGAACATGACGAAATATTTCGAGACACGGCCCTTCGGCGCGACGTCGTCGCAGGGAACCGGGCCGAACTACAGCTGCACGACGCGTCCGATCACGCCGCTGACCGACGTGTCGGTCGCGGAAGGCCTCGCCTCGGTGCGCGCGGCGATCGACGCGATGGCGCCGAACGGCGGCACCAACGTGCCTGAGGGTCTTGCCTGGGGTTGGCGCACCGTGTCCGGCGCACAACCCTATACCGAAGGCCGGCCCGACATCGAAAAGGGCAACGACAAGGTCGTGATCGTTCTGACCGACGGCGAGAACACCTACTACACGCCGGGCTCGCTCGGCTTCAGCGATCCGGCAGGCTCGAAATCGATCTATTCCGCGTATGGCTATCTCGCACCTGGCTACAACGGAACGGGCACCGGCCGCCTGTTCATGGGAACGAGCGGCGCGATCGGCAAGTTCGACTACTCGAACACCAACTACACCAACGCGCTGAACGAGCAGATGAGTACGCTTTGCTCGAATGCCAAGGCTGCCGGAGTGCTGGTGATGACGGTCTCGCTCGACCTCAGCACCAGTGTGACGAGCGAGAACAAGGCCATCCAGGCGCTGAGAGCCTGTTCGTCCGATTCGCGTTTCCGCAAAGACCCGACCGATCCCTCGAAGCCCGCCAAGCTGTTCTGGAACGCCACGGGCGGCAATCTGGCGGAGAAGTTCAAGGAAATCGCCGACGAACTGTCGAATCTGCGGATCGTCAGCTGAGCTGCATCCGCCTGGCGGCATACTCCCGATAGAGAGACCGGCGGCGCGCGAATTGGCGCCCGAAGAGAGGCCATCTGCTTGACAGCGGCCGGCCCAGCAACTATCTGAGCGCCACGTTAGCACTCACCAATCGAGAGTGCTAACAGCTCGTCCGGCACGACCGGATGTCTCATATTCAAGAAACGCTCAAGGGACAACACACATGGCAAAATCGAATTTCCGCCCGCTGCATGACCGCGTGGTCGTACGCAGGGTCGAGTCCGAAGCGAAGACCAAGGGCGGGATCATCATCCCCGACACCGCCAAGGAGAAGCCGCAGGAAGGCGAAATCGTCGCCGTTGGTTCGGGCGCTCGCGATGAGGCCGGCAAGCTGGTTCCTCTCGACGTGAAGAAGGGCGATCGCGTCCTCTTTGGCAAGTGGTCGGGCACCGAAGTCAAGCTCGACGGCGAAGACCTTCTGATCATGAAGGAAGCCGACATCATGGGCATCATCGGCTGATCCAGCCGGTTACCGTTCCTTCCAACCTTCCGAAATTCGGGCGCTACGCCCAGGAGCAACAAAATGGCTGCCAAAGAAGTACGTTTTTCCCGTGATGCCCGCGAGCGCATGCTGCGCGGCGTCAACATCCTCGCTGACGCCGTGAAGGTCACGCTCGGCCCCAAGGGCCGCAACGTCGTCATCGACAAGTCGTTCGGCGCGCCGCGCATCACCAAGGACGGCGTCACCGTCGCCAAGGAAATCGAACTGGAAGACAAGTTCGAGAACATGGGCGCCCAGATGGTCCGTGAAGTCGCGTCGAAGACCAACGACATCGCCGGCGACGGCACGACCACGGCGACCGTTCTCGCCCAGGCGATCGTGCAGGAAGGCCACAAGGCGGTGGCTGCCGGCATGAACCCGATGGACCTGAAGCGCGGCATCGACCTCGCCGTCATCGAGGTCGTCGCCCACCTCACCAAGAACGCCAAGAAGATCAAGACCTCGGAAGAAGTCGCTCAGGTCGGCACCATTGCCGGCAACGGCGACACCGAAGTCGGCTCGATGATTGCGGAAGCGATGCAGAAGGTCGGCAATGAGGGCGTCATCACGGTCGAGGAAGCCAAGACCGCCGAGACCGAACTCGAGGTCGTCGAAGGCATGCAGTTCGACCGCGGCTACCTGTCGCCGTATTTCGTCACCAACCCGGACAAGATGATGGCCGAGCTGGAAGACGTCTACATCCTGCTGCACGAGAAGAAGCTGTCCAACCTGCAGGCGATGCTGCCGGTGCTCGAGGCCGTCGTCCAGACCTCGAAGCCGCTGCTCATCATCTCGGAAGACGTCGAAGGCGAGGCTCTGGCCACGCTCGTCGTCAACAAGCTGCGTGGCGGCCTGAAGATCGCCGCCGTCAAGGCGCCGGGCTTCGGCGATCGCCGCAAGGCGATGCTGGAAGACATCGCGATCCTGACCGGTGGCCAGGTCATCTCGGAAGTCCTCGGCATCAAGCTCGAAAACGTCACGCTCGCCATGCTCGGCCGCGCCAAGAAGGTGTCGATCTCCAAGGAGAACACCACCATCGTCGACGGCGCCGGCAAGAAGCCCGAGATCCAGGGCCGCGTCGCGCAGATCAAGCAGCAGATCGAGGAGACCACCTCGGACTACGACAAGGAGAAGCTGCAGGAGCGCCTGGCCAAGCTCGCGGGCGGCGTCGCGGTGATCCGCGTCGGCGGCGCGACGGAAGTCGAAGTCAAGGAAAAGAAGGACCGCGTCGACGACGCGCTGAACGCAACGCGCGCAGCCGTCGAAGAAGGCATCGTTCCCGGCGGCGGCGTAGCACTCCTGCGCGCTTCACTGAACATCAAGGCCGTCGGCGCCAACTCCGACCAGACCGCCGGCATCGCCATCGTGCGCCGCGCGCTGCAGGCTCCGGCCCGCCAGATCGCGTCGAACGCCGG
>JAUYMV010000398.1 GCA_030698645.1 Mesorhizobium sp. | reverse complement strand
GGCGACCGGGGTCGGCATCTTGCTGGTCGAGCAGAATGCGCGCCAGAGCCTGAAGATCGCCAGGCGCGGCTACCTGATCGAGAACGGCCACGTCACCGGCGAGGCGAGCGCCGAGGCGCTGCGCAACGACCCCGCCGTCATCGCCGCCTATCTGGGCGGCGCCGCCGGGCACGTCGCGGGGCCGACCGTGCACCTGCCGCCGTCGATCCGGCTGCCCGAGACGTTGGCGGCCATGGGGCGCATGGCCGGCGACCTCGCCGGTCGCGCCGGCTCGATCAGCCAGGCCTTCGTGCGCTCGGTGCGCAGCGCCGTGACGCCGCCGAGCGCCTTCGTCGGCCGCTACGACCCGAAGGCCGGCGGCGACCCGTGGGCGGCGGTCGAGAGCGGACAGGCGCAGGCCGCGCAGGCCGGGCCAGCGCGTCCGCCGGCGATCGCCGAGGAGGCGCGCTGGCTTGCCTCGTCCTCCGCGAACCTCGCCCTGCGCGCATCCGAACGCCTGGCGCAGCAGATTGCTTCGGCACGCCGCGGCGCGCCGGTGCCGAGCGCCTTCCAGGCCCGAAGTGACAACGAAACCGCTCAGCCATCCCCACCGCCGCCCGCCGAGCGACGCGCCGAAGCCTCGAGGCTCAACGGGTCGCACGGGCTGATCGGGCACAACAGCGCGGCCGCCGGGATCGACGGCAATGAGAGTTCGGGCAGCGCTGGCGCCGCGCCTGCCGCCCCGACCGGACCGCTGGCCATCGCCGACCTCGCCGAGCGCGCGGCGGCGATCCAGAAACGTCACATCGAGGCGCAGCGGCGCTCCGCCGTCGGCTCCCCGGCGGCGTCGTCCTTCGCGGCGCCCGCGGCGGAGCGGCCGGCATCGGACATGTTCGTTCCGGGCGGGACAACACCGGACCGCCTCTCGATCGCCGACCTCGCCGCGCGCGCCGACGCCGTGCAGAAGCGCCACGTGAGCGAGGGCCGCAAGGCGCTGACCTCGTTCACCGTGCCGGCGTCTCCTTCGGTCCAGGCCCATGACGCCGCATCGCAAGTCGAGCGCGGCAAGGCCGGCAAGAAGGCGAAGCCGGACAAGAAACCCGCCCGCAAGGGCAAGTCGAAGAAGCTGAAGCAGGACAAGGAGACACGCTGATGGCCCGCGTATTCGAAGGCATGTATATCGGCGGCGGCTGGGCCGCCACGCGCACGACATTCAAGGATCTGAACCCGTCGGACGGCTCGGTCTGGGCCGAAGTTCCCGATTCCGGCCGCGCCGAGACGGCGGCAGCGATCGAGGCCGCGCACGCGGCCTTCCCGGCATGGGCCGCCCTCAACTTTTCCAAGCGGGCGCACATCCTGCACAAGGCGGCCGAGATCTGGGAACGCCGCCGCATGGAGATCGTCGACGCCATCATGGCGGAAGGCGGCGGCTGGTTCGGCAAGGGCATGTTCGAGACCGGCTACGTGACCGAGATCTTCCACGCCGCCGCCGGCTCGGTCTGGAACCCGACCGGCGAGGTCATGCCGTCCGACTATGGCAAGGTGTCGATGGCGGTGCGCCGCCCGATGGGTGTGGTCTCGGTGATCTCGCCGTGGAACTTCCCCTGCATCCTGTCGGCGCGCGGATTCATGTTTCCGCTGGTGGCCGGCAACACCATCGTGCTGAAGCCGTCCGAGGAGACGCCCTATCTGGGCGGGCTGCTGTTTGCCGAGATCTTCGAGGAGGCGGGGCTGCCGAAGGGCGTGCTCAACGTCGTCACCTGCTCGCGCCAGAACGTCCAGGAGGTCGGCGACGAACTCATCGAGCACCCCTACGTCAAGGGCATCTCCTTCACCGGCTCGACCCCGGTCGGGCGCCAGATCGCGGCCAAGGCCGGCGCGCATCTGAAGAAATGCTGCGTCGAGCTGGGCGGCAAGGATTCGCTGATCGTGCTGGACGACGCCGACATGGAGCGCGCCACGCAGGCGGCGAATTTCGGTTCGTTCATGCACCAGGGCCAGATCTGCATGTCGGTCGAGAAGGTGCTGGTGCACGAGAAGATCTTCGACGAGTTCCTCAAGCGCTTCGTCGAGCGGGCCGGAAAGCTCAAGGTCGGCGACCCGACCAAGAGCAAGGAGCACGTGATCGGCCCGCTGATCAACGACAAGCAGGTGGCGAAGGTGAAGGATCAGCTGCAGGACGCCATCGCCAAGGGCGCCAAGGTGGTGCTCGGCGGCAAGATCGAGGGCCGCTTCGTCGAGCCGACGATCCTGACCGGCGTGACGCCCGACATGAAGCTCTACCAGGACGAGACCTTCGGCCCGGTCGTCCCCGTCATCCCGTTCCGCACCGACGAGGAGGCGATCCAGATCGCCAACGATTCCGAATACGGCCTGTCCGCCGGCGTCATGTCGCGCGACGAGGGGCGCGCGCTGGCGATGGTCGGCAAACTCGACACCGGCAACTGCCACGTCAACTGCTCATCGGTGAACGACGAGCCGCACGTGCCCTTCGGCGGATTCAAGGCGTCGGGCGTCGGCAAGCATGGCGGGCGTTGGTCGCTCGAGACCTTCACCGAGACGCGCTGGATCACGCTCGACCGCGGTGGCCGGCCCTACCCGCCGGTGTTCTGAACCGTTTCCCGCACGATCGACGACGGACCAGGTACCGCCGTCGCTCGTGCGGTCGCGGTCCGCGACGCCGTGTCAGCTGTTCCGTTCCGGCGCGAAAGCGACCGCGAACCAGAGCAGGAACAGAGCCCCTGTCGCCGCCGTATAGTAGGCAAGGGTGATGCGGTGGCCATACGTTGCAAGCCGCGCGTTGAACGCGTCGCTTCCGTAGGACGTCAGCATCATGGAGTGGGTGCCGAATCCAATAACAACGATCCCGAAGAGGATCATGACAATGGTCAGGGGAGCGTTGCCGGCCGGCCACAACTGTGGATACGCCTCTCGCAGAATGAGGTAGTAGGCCGAGGCGAAACCGAGGCCCAGGACCGGCAGGAGATTAGCCGCGACACGTCGTGTCTCGAACAGGCGGTAGAGGAACAAAACCCATCTGGCGCATACTGCGATGGTGGTCACGAGCAACACCCAGGTAAAGGCCTTGGCCAACTCGGTAAGTTCGATCGCCACGAGCAACGGCCTCAGCGTCAGCCACGCTATGCTGACGCCCACTCCATATCCAAGCATGGCAATGGAGATCGAGAATCGCTGCAGACGCGCGAAGTTCTCGTCCTCCCCCTTTGTCGGAGAGGGTCGTCCCGGCGTGGACGCAAACATCATCGCGGTGCCGGTGAACACGATGTAGGCGATCAGCAGCATTCCGATCATGGTCTGGAAGGCAGGTGTCTGGCGATTGACGCTGACGCCCGCCATGAAGATCGCGGACGAGACGCTGAACGCCGCCAGCGGTCCCTGGCGGCCAGAACGGCGCGCAGGTCTCGAACGGGTCGACCGTGGTCGTGGCGCCCGAAAACCAGAATACGGTGCTCCGCTGCGAATACCGCGGCGCCATCGGATCGAAGGGCGGCGGCGAACCGGCCTCCCTAACCTTCCGCAACGACGGCGTCGGCGACCTGCAGGTCTTCCGGATCGAGGACGACGGACGGGAGACGGACGGACAAGGTGCAAATGCGCCGGCGGCCATCGCGGGCGCGGGGCAGCAGACGAGCCTTCAGGTTTCTGCCGGCGACGCCTATCTCGCGGCGGACGCGGCGGGAAACTGCCTCGGCATTGTTCAGGCGCTCAACCCCGTGGAGGCGTTCGCCTTCGCGCCCGAGGGCGTGGCTGCCGAGGCCGCTGCCCTCGACGGCGAAATGGATGCGCCAGCGGAGGACGACGACGCGCCGGCCCAAGCGGAGGAATTGCAGGCGGTCTTCGACGATCCGGAGCCCGAGGAGCCTGCCTGCACGCCCGGCAATGCGGCCGCGGGCGAAGGGTGCGAACTGCGCGGCCAGATCGCGTCGACTGGCAGCGAAGCGGCATCGGTCGCCATCGCCAATGTCGGATCGAGCGCCATCGCGGTCTACTGGAGCAACGGCCGGGGCGGCGAAGGCGACTACCAGAACGCGCCGCAGCCGCTCCTCGTCATCGAACCCAGGGCGGCCCAGAGCTTCGATGCCTATATCGGCTATGCGTTCACGATCGCCGATGTCCACGGCAAATGCCTGGGCGTCGCGCAGGTCGCGCAAGCGTCGAACGCATTCCGGTTCGCGGGTGTTGAATGAACGGAATCCCGTCTTCCTCTCCCGCCCTGTGTCATCGTCTTCGTCCGATCCGACCTTGGGTCTGGCCGGCAGGCGACGCCTCGGGTCAGTGGTCGCCGCCGCTGTCCCCGCCATGGTGGTGATCATGGGGGACATGACTTGAATCGGCGCCGGTATCGGAATGCGGATTGCCGCCGCCCGTGACCCGTTGCACGATTATGATGACGACACCGGCGCCGACCACCAGGGTCCAGCCTGGCACCTGGGCAATCCATTGCTGCAAAGCGAGACCCATAGCGGAGGACGCCGCCTTCGAGCAACGGCAAGGAAGGCAACGCGACTTTGGCGGGCAAAAGCCACCCGTCTGAAGATGCGAATGTGTCCTATCGCAGCCTTGGTCCCGCTCAAGGTAAACGCGATCGACCGCCGGCTATGCGGCGGCGGCGGCGGATTGCGCGTTGCGCAGCGTCTGGAGCGCCCCGGCCCATTTGTGAAGCTCGTCGAGCATGAGCTTCGTGCCGGCTTGAACCGGCTCGGTCGGCCGGAACGCGCCCTCCGATATCATCTGCGAAAAGAACGGTACCGGCACCGTCTGGGGCAGAGCGTGGACATTGACGTTGCCGAGGAGCTGGCGCAGCACCTGCGTCGAGCGCAAACCCCCGGAGACGCCGCCATAGCTTAGCACGCCGGCCGGCTTATAGCCCCATTCGTGCATGACGACCTGGACGGCATTCACCAGCGACGCCGGAGCGAAATAATCGTATTCCGGCGTCAC
>JAUYMV010000430.1 GCA_030698645.1 Mesorhizobium sp. | reverse complement strand
TTTCATCGAGCGGCTTGATCAGCGCCTGCTGACGCGAAGCGGAGACGGAGGCGAGCCCGATGCCATAGGCCGAGAGCAGGCCGGAGAACGGGTGCACCAGCACCGCCTCCATGCCGAGCGCGTCGGCCACCAGGCAGGCGTGCTGGCCGCCGGCGCCGCCGAAGCAGTTGAGCAGGTATTCGGTGACGTCGTAGCCGCGCTGGACGGAGATCTTCTTGATGGCGTTGGCCATGTTCTCGACCGCGATGGTCACAAAACCTTCGGCGACCGACTCGGGGCTGCGCCCGTCGCCCATCTCGGCGGCGAGCGCCGCGAAACGCTCCGCCACCACATCGGCGTCGAGGCGCTGGTCCTGGCCGGCGCCGAAGATGGCGGGGAAGAAGTCGGGCTGCAGCTTGCCCAGCATGACGTTGGCGTCGGTGACGGCGAGCGGGCCGCCGCGGCGGTAGCAGGCGGGGCCGGGATTGGCGCCGGCGGAATCGGGACCTGCCTGGAAACGCCCGTCGGCATAGTGCAGGATCGAGCCGCCGCCCGCCGCCACGGTATGGATGCGCATCATCGGCGCGCGGATGCGCACACCCGCGACCTCGGTGTCGAAGGCGCGCTCGTATTCGCCGTCGTAATGCGCCACGTCGGTCGACGTGCCGCCCATGTCGAAGCCGATGACCTTCTTGAAGCCGGCGAGATTGGCCGTCTCGACCATGCCAACGACGCCGCCGGCGGGGCCGGACAGGATGGCGTCCTTGCCCTGGAACAGATCGGCGGCGGTCAGGCCGCCGGAGGACATCATGAACATGAGGCGGGGGGATTGGCTGATCTCCCCCCATGCGGGGAAGATGCCCGGCAGGGAAGAGGGGGGCGTGACGGAATGAGAGGTCGGCGGGACAGCGCCCCCCTCTGTCGGCTTCGCCGACATCTCCCCCACTAGGGGGGAGATTGGCGTCGAGCCCGCCCCCAGCTCCCCCGCCACCCGCTGGACGTAGCGCGCCAGGATTGGCGACAGGTAAGCGTCGACCACCGTCGTGTCGCCGCGCCCAACCAGCTTGATCAGCGGCGACACCACATGGCTGGTCGAGATCTGCGCGAAGCCGATCTCGCGGCAGACCTTCTCCATGGCGCGCTCGTGCTCCGGGAATTTCCAGGCGTGCATGAAGACGATGGCGACCGCCTCGATGCCGGCGGCCTTCGCCGCCTCGATTTCGGCCCGCACGGAGCCGATGTCGAGCGCCGTCTCCAGCGTGCCGTCGACGCGGACGCGCTCGGGAACTTCGATGACGCGCTCGTAGAGCTGCTCCGGGAGAATGATCTCCTTTGCGAAGATGTCCGGCCGCGCCTGGTAGGCGATGCGCAGCGCATCGCGAAAGCCCTTGGTGATCAGCAGCAGCACCCG
>JAUYMV010000420.1 GCA_030698645.1 Mesorhizobium sp. | reverse complement strand
ATCCTTACGGATCGCTCAACCCGCGCCAGAAGATCGGCGACGTGCTGGGCGAACCGCTGCTGATCAACACCGGCATGAAGGCGCCCGAGCGGCGCGACCGCGCGATGCAGATGCTGGTCAAGGTCGGATTGGGGCCGGAGCATTTCAACCGCTACCCGCACATGTTCTCGGGCGGCCAGCGCCAGCGCATCGCGATCGCGCGTGCGCTGATGCTCAATCCGAGCCTGCTGGTGCTCGACGAGCCAGTTTCCGCACTCGACCTGTCGGTTCAGGCGCAGGTGCTGAACCTGCTCGCCGACCTGCAGGACGAGTTCCAGCTGACCTACGTTTTCATCAGCCACGACCTGTCGGTGGTGCGCTACATCGCCGACGACGTGATGGTGATGTATTTCGGCGAGGCGGTCGAATATGGCAGCCGCGACGATGTGTTTTCCAACCCGCAGCACAGCTACACCAAGACGCTGTTCGCCGCGACGCCCCGCGCCGACGTGGAGAGCATCAAGGCGCGGCTGGCGAAGAAGCGGGCCACGGCTGTCGCTTGACGGCGGACGCCCGCCCCTACCGCCTGGCCGTCGAGCGCAGCAGCGTGTCGCGAGCGGACGTCAGGTGCGCGCGGCAGGCGCGTTGCACCGCCGCCACGTCGCGGCTCAGTAGCGCGTCGATATAGGTCAGGTGTTCGCGGATCGCGACCTCGTTGCGCTGGCGCTCGTCATGCTTGTTCCACTGGTAGTGGTAGTGGAAAATGACGGTGATGATGTCATAGAAACTGTCAATGAAACGGTTGGGCGCGGCCGAACTGATCAGCCGGTGAAAGCGGCTGTCGAGGTCGGAGAAGTCGTGGTAGCGCGCGTCGATATCCTCCAGCAATTGCAGATGCTCGAGCCGAATCGCCTCCAACTGGGTCCAGTGCGGCGAACCGTCCGGCATGGCGGCCAGCGCGCAGGCCGAGCGCAGTTCGAACATCTCGCGGATCTCGAAGAGTTCAAGCGAAAAGCTGGTGGTGAAGCCCTTGAAAACCCAGCCGGCGTTCGGCCGCCTTTCGATCAGACCGAAGCGCTGAAACCGGTTGAGGAATTCGCGGATGCCGGTGGTGGCGACGCCGAACTTGCGCGCCAGTTCCGCCTCGTTGATCGCCGTTCCGGGCCGGGCGTTGTCGCGCAGCATCCACTCCATGAAGCGCTCTTCCACCTGGGCGGCCATGGGCACCGTCTCGGACACCGGAAACCGCGCGATGGAATCGCGCCGCAGTCGCACGTTGCGATGGCGGCCGGCCCCCGTCACGCTGCCGGCGGCCTGCAGCGCCGCGATGACCTTGCGCACCGTCGTACGACTGACGCCAAGCCGCGCGCTCAGCGCATTTTCCGGCGGCAGCGCCTCCCCGTCCGAAAGCCGCGCGACGAGATCGAGCGCGTCGTTGAAGGCACGCTTGAATACAGTGTCGGTCTTCATGTCTCCCTCCCGGAGCCGTCAACTCTGCATTTTAATCGATAAAAAACAAATTGACGAGCGATCTGAGACGGGTTTTTCTCTATAAGAAACATTTCTATAGAGGGAGTATCCGTCTTGGCCGAAACGACCAGGCAGCCGGATGCCGCCTTCGCCACCCAGGCGAAGGAAGGCATCGCCAAGGGCGGGACCGCAGTCTCGGTCGGCCTGAAACTGCTGAATATCGGCCCGCTGCTCATCCTCGTCCTG
>JAUYMV010000418.1 GCA_030698645.1 Mesorhizobium sp. | reverse complement strand
ATTCATGAACACGACGATCTGGCTGCGCGCACGGCGCGATCGCCTCGGCGGCAGCGGACCCGGCGTCGGCCGCAGGGCGTCGCTTGCCGATTTCGGAACGATCGGCTTGGGGGCCTCGGTTCGGGTTCCGAATCCGTTTGTTTCCGCCGGATTGGTGCTCATCGTTCCGCGCTCTCGACTGTGGATGGAATGGTGTCCGACACTAAGCGCGAATATGGCGAAATTGACGATGCCGGCGCGTTCGGCAAGGCGTGCGGTCGGGTGATCGGGTCAGCCGGCATAGCGCTGGAAGATCAGCGACGCATTGGTGCCGCCAAAGCCGAAAGAATTGGACAGGACCGCATCGATCCGTCGCTTGCGCGGCGTGTTCGGCACCAGGTCGATCGGCGATTCGACGGAGGGGTTGTCCAGGTTGATGGTCGCCGGCGCGATGTTGTCGCGAATGGCGAGGATCGAAAAGATCGCCTCGGTCGCGCCGGCGGCTCCAAGCAGGTGGCCGATCGAGGACTTGGTCGACGACATGGACACCTTGGAGGCCGCGTCGCCGAGCAGGCGTTCGACCGCGCCAAGCTCGATCGTGTCGGCCATCGTCGAGGTGCCGTGCGCGTTGATGTAGTCGAGATCGGACGGCGCCAGCCTGGCGCGCTTCAACGCGGCGCCCATGGCGCGGAACGCGCCGTCGCCGTCTTCGGACGGCGCGGTGATGTGATAGGCGTCGCCGGACATGCCGTAGCCGGTCACCTCGGCATAGATCCTGGCGCCGCGCGCCTTGGCGTGTTCGAGTTCCTCGAGAACCACGACGCCGGCGCCCTCGCCCAGGACGAAGCCGTCGCGGTCGCGATCATAGGGGCGCGAGGCCTTTTCCGGCGTGTCGTTCCAGCCAGTGGAGAGTGCTCGGCATGCCGCGAAACCGGCGATCGACAGGCGCGTGATCGCCGCCTCCGTGCCGCCGGCGAGCATCACGTCGGCGTCGCCCAGCATAACGATCCGGGCCGCATCGCCGATGGCGTGCGCGCCGGTCGAACAGGCGGTGACGACCGAGTGGTTCGGACCCTTCAGCTTGTGTCGGATCGACACCTGGCCGGAGACCATGTTGATGATGTTGCCCGGAATGAAGAACGGGCTGATGCGGCGCGGTCCGCGCTCGTGCAGGAGAAGCGCGCTTTCGGCGATGCCCTCGATTCCGCCGATGCCGCAGCCGATCATCACTCCGGTGGAGTTCTGCTCGTCGGCGGTCTTCGGCTCCCAGCCGGAATCCTTGAGGGCTTCGTCGGCCGCGGCAATGCCATAGATGATGAAATCGCCGATCTTGCGCTGTTCCTTCGGCTCGAGGAACAGATCGGGATTGAAGGTTCCGTCGCTGCCATCGCCCCGCGGAATGCTATTGGCGATCTTGCAGGGCAGGTCCGAAACGTCGAACGTCTCGATCCTGCTCGCCGCGCTCTTGCCTGAGAGGAGTTTCGACCAGCCATGTTCGACGCCGACCCCGAAAGGCGACAGCAGACCCATGCCTGTAACGACGACACGCCTCATTCAGGTCTCTCTTCTTTCAAGGAATCTGAAGCGGCAGGGCGCGGGCGCGTTGCGCGACGCGCCCGACCCGATCAGGCGGAGGCCTTGTTGATGTAGTTCACAGCGTCGCCAACGGTCAGGATCGTCTCGGCGGCGTCATCCGGGATTTCGACGCCGAATTCCTCTTCGAAGGCCATCACGAGTTCGACCGTATCCAGGCTGTCGGCGCCGAGATCGTCGATGAAGCTCGCCGATTCGATGACCTTGTCGGCTTCAACGCCAAGATGCTCGACGACGA
>JAUYMV010000415.1 GCA_030698645.1 Mesorhizobium sp. | reverse complement strand
TCTCCTCGTCCCAGCGCATCGAGCGCTTCAGGGCGTCCATGGCGTAGGCGGCGCGCGCGGTCTTGCCGTGTTCGACGAAGATGCCGAGCCGGACGCGGCGGCCCGCATGGGTGACGAACTCGTCGCGCACCTCGGCGAGGTCGCCGGCAACCAGCGCGAACAGATAGGACGGTTTCGGGAACGGGTCGTGCCACTCGGAGAAATGCCAGCCGTCGGGCAGGTCGCCCGCCGCGCCGGGGTTGCCGTTGGCGAGCAGCAGCGGCGCTTCCGCGAGCTTCGCCTCGAGGCGCACCGTGTAGACCGAGAGCACGTCCGGCCGGTCGAGGAAGTAGGTGATGCGGCGGAAGCCCTCGGCCTCGCACTGCGTGCAGTAATTGCCGCTCGACCGGTAGAGACCCATCAGCGCGGTGTTGGCCGAAGGCGCCGTCACCGTCTCGATGGTGAGCGTGAACCGCCCGGCCGCGGGCGTCCGGGCGATGGTCAGCAGGTCGGGCTCCGCCGTGAAGGCGTCGGCCGCGACGGGTTCGCCGTCGATGCGCAGCGAAGCCAGCGTCAGCCCGTCGCCGTCGAGCACCAGCGGCGTACCGGCGGCGATGCCCTCGCGCCGCTCGATCGTCAGTTGCGCGACGATCCTGGTCGCGTCCGGCGACAGGCGGAAGGACAGGCGCGTTTCGGGGATCAGATAGTCGCTCGGGCGGTAGTCCTCGAGCCGGAAGACCTGGCCGGTATCGCTTCGCATCATTCGCCTTTCGCGCCGTCGCGCAGGGGTTTCCGGTCGCCGTAGCGGTCGCGCTGGTCCAACAAAAACAAGGTGGTGCTCTTTACACGAAACCATCCCTCGTCAAAACTGTTGTAAAGGTGGCGTGCGTCGCCCCGCTCCCAATCATCATACCCCGATCACCATTGAGGAATACGCATGACGGTTCTCACGCCGAAATTCGGAATGGGCGCTTCGGTGCTTCGCAAGGAGGACAACGCGTTCATCACGGGCAAGGGGCGCTACACCGACGATTTTTCGCCGGACGGCGTGCTGCATCTCTATGTGCTTCGGTCGCCGACGGCGAAGGCGCGGTTCACGATTCGGTCGACCGACGCCGCCAGGGCGGCGCCCGGCGTGCATCTGGTGCTGACCGGCGCGGACCTGAAGCATCTCGGCGACCTGAAGTCGGGCGCCATGCAGAAGCAGCCGGACGGCAGCCGAGCGCCGACGCGCGATATCCCGATCCTGTGCCGCGAGCAGGTCAACTATGTCGGCGACGCCATCGCCGCCGTCGTCGCCGACAGCCGGGCGATGGCGCAGGACGCGGCCGAGATGATCGAGGTCGATTATGACGAGCTCGACGCTGTTGCCGGCACCGACAGGGCGCTGGACCCGGACGCGGCGCTGGTCTGGCCGGATCTCGGCTCCAACCGGGCATTTCACTATGCGCTGGGCGACAAGGCGAAGGCCGACGCGGCATTCGCCAAGGCGAGCCACGTCACGAGGATCGCCTTCAAGAACAATCGGCTGGTCTGCAACTACATGGAGGCGCGCGCCGCCCTTGCCGAATGGAACGTCGCGGAGGACCGCTTCGTGCTGACCACCGGCTCGCAGGGCGTCCACTCGATGCGCAATATCCTGGCCGGACAGGTGTTCAAGATCGCGCCGGAAAAGCTGCGCGTGATCACGCCCGACGTCGGCGGCGGCTTCGGCCCGAAGAGCTTCGTCTACCGGGAATACGCGCTGGTCATGGAAGCCGCCAAACGGCTCGGCCGTCCGGTCAAGTGGACCGGCGACCGCGGCGAGCATTTCCTGACCGACGCGCAGGGGCGCGACAATGTCGTCGAGGCGGAAATGGCGCTCGACGGGGAAGGGCGCTTCCTCGCGCTGCGGGTCAATCTCGTCGCCAATCTCGGCGCCTATGTCTCGCAATACGGCCCGTTCATCCCCTATATCGGCGCCACCATGTCGACCGGTGTCTACGACATCAAGGCGCTCGACGTGCAGATCGACGGCGTCTACACGAATACCTGTCCGGTCGACGCCTATCGCGGCGCCGGCCGGCCGGAGGCGGCGTTCCTGCTGGAAAAGCTGGTCGACGCCTGCGCGCGCGACCTCAAGATGTCGCCGGCCGAGATCCGCCGCCGCAACTTCATCAAGCCGGAGCAGTTTCCCTACACCACGCAGACCGGGCGCAGATACGATGTCGGCGAGTTCGACGGCCACATGACGCTGTGCATGAAGCGCGCCGAATGGGACGGCTTCGACGCGCGGGCGGCCAAGGCAAGCGCCGGGGGCAAGCTGCGCGGCATCGGCATGGCGACCTATGTCGAAGCCTGCGCCTTCGCCGGCTCCGAGCCGGCGCATCTGACGCTGAACGCCGACGGCACGGTGACGCTCTTCATCGGCACCCAGACCAACGGCCAGGGCCATGACACCGCCTATTCGCAGTTCGTCGCGGAGAAGCTGAACATTCCGATCGACCGCATCCATGTCCGCCAGGGCGACACCGACGAACTCGCCAAGGGCGGCGGCACGGGCGGCTCGCGCTCGATCCCGCTGGGCGGCGTCTCGGCGGCGCGCGCCGGCGACGACCTGGCGGCGAAGATCAGGAAGATCGCCGCCGACGAACTCGAGGCCGGCGTCGGCGACATCGAACTCGTCGACGGCACCGCGCGCATCGTCGGCACCGACCGCATGCTCGACTATGCCGCGATTGCCAAGGCTGCGAAGGCGCCCGAGGATCTCAAGGGTTTCGGCGAGTTCGTCCAGGACGAGGCGACCTATCCGAACGGCACGCATATCTGCGAAGTCGAGATCGACCCGGCGACCGGGCACACCGACATCGTGCGCTACACGATCGTCGACGATTTCGGCGCCACGGTGAACCCGATCCTGCTCGCCGGCCAGGTGCATGGCGGCGTCGTGCAGGGCATCGGCCAGGCGATGACCGAGGACACGGTCTACGGCGAGGACGGCCAGCTCTTGTCGGCGAGTTTCATGGACTATGCCATGCCGCGCGCCGACGACGTTCCGTCGTTCCACTTCGAGACGCGCAACGTGCCGTCGACGACCAACGCGCTCGGCATCAAGGGCGCGGGCGAAGCCGGCACCATCGGCGCCACGCCGGCGACGCTGAACGCGATCACCGACGCGCTCTGGCGGGCGCACCGCATCGGCCACATCGAGATGCCGGCGACGCCGCTGCGCGTCTGGTCGGCGATCCGGGAGGCAGCGGAAGCATAGTGCCCGCGTTGCCAAAGGCGGTCGTCCCGCAGCCGCTGACCGGCATCCTGCTGAAAGTCTCCTCGGTCGCGGTCTTCGTGTCGATGCAGACCTTCATCAAGGCGGCGGGGCAGCTTCCGCCCGGGCAAATCGTCTTCTTCCGTTCGTTCTTCGCGATGCTGCCGATCATCGTCATGCTGGCCTACCGGCGTGAACTGGCGAGCGCCTTTCGCACCGAGCGTCCTGGCGCCCATGTCTTTCGCGGCCTGATCGGCGTCTCGTCGATGATCCTCGGCTTTTTCGCGCTGACCCGGCTGCCCCTGCCCGAAGCGATCATGCTCAACTACGCGCAGCCGCTGCTGGTGGTGCTGATCAGCGCCGCGGTGCTCGGCGAAACGGTGCGCATCTTCCGCTGGAGCGCCGTCTTCGTCGGCCTCGTCGGCGTTCTGATCATCTCCTGGCCGAAGCTGACGCTGTTCACCACCGGCGAAGGGTTTGGCAGCGCCGAGGCCGTCGGCGTCGTCGCCGCCCTGGTCGCCGCGGCGATCTCGGCCGTGGCCCTGCTCCAGGTGCGCAGCCTGGTCGCGACCGAGCGTTCGTCCACCGTGGTGATGTGGTTTTCGATGACCGCCTCCGTCGTCGGGCTGTGCACGCTGCCGTTCGGCTGGGCGCCGATGACCACTGCCCAGGTCATTCTGCTGATCGGCGCCGGCATCGCCGGCGGCGTGGCGCAGATCCTGATGACCGAGGCCTACCGGCATGCCAGCGTCGCCACCGTCGCGCCGTTCGAATACACCTCGATCCTGATCGGCATGGTGGTGGGCTACTGGGTTTTCAGCGATCTGCCGACCACGCACACGCTGGTCGGCGGCGCCATCGTGGTCGGCTCGGGACTGTTCATCATCTGGCGCGAGCAGAGGCTCGGAATCGAGCGCGCCAGGGCCAGCAAGGTCGTCCCGCCGCAGGGCTGAACCGGCCGCGCAATAGTTTCGCACCGCAAATACTTAGGGCACTCCCTTCGGTCGACTGCAGCACATAGGTCACAGTCGGCGGGACTCTCGCTTTGGCTATTCGTTTTCCGGCCTTTCCGCTCGATTTCAGCTTGTCGTTAACTTCACGGGCGCTAGCCTCCGGCAACAAGAACAGGACGACGGGGGAACGCCGGTGAGTCGCGAGAAGATCGCGCGACGCAGGCTATTCGTGAAGAACGGCATGCGTGACGGGAAGGGGGGAGGACCCCTTACTCCCGTTTCCCAGATGCGCACATTTTGGGGCCTGATGGCGGCCTACTGGCTGTCCGAGCGGTGGAAGGAAGCCTGGACGCTGACCGCCGTCATCGCGGCGTTCACCATCGTATCCAGCAAGACCGGCGTGTGGATCGCCGAAGCTTCCGCCGACCTGGTCACCGGCATCGCGCTTTTCCACGACCCGCGTACGCTCGACCCGCTCAACGCGCTGACGCGCAGTGCGATCATGCTGGTCGGTCTGGTCGTCATGAAGGAAGTCGGCATCATCGGCATCCGCCACCTGTTTTCGACCACGCTGCACCGCAAGTGGCGCAGCTTCCTGAACAGCCGCTTCAACGCGGCGCTGCTCGACGAAAACCACACGCATTACCATCTGCAAAACGGCATTGCCGCCGGCGTCGGCAGCGCGGCCGGCCTCGACAATATCGACCAGCGCGTCCAGGACTCGATCAAGGGCATGACCGGCGGCGCGATCGGGCTCGCCATGGGCATCGTCGGCGTCTCCATGTCGCTGCTCTTCGTCGGCATGAAGCTCGTCGAAACATCGACCGCGGTGGACGGGCTGGCATTTCTCGGCGCCTATGCGACCGCCGTCCTGGCGTTGACGGCGGTGGCCATCTACGTGCCGCTCAACACCTTCGTCGCGCTGCGCGTCGGCCGCGTTC
>JAUYMV010000392.1 GCA_030698645.1 Mesorhizobium sp. | reverse complement strand
ATGACGCGGAAGCGCAGATCGTCGGTCGTCCAGCCGACGATGGCGAAATCCAGCCCCCATTTGGTGAAGATCGCCTCGGCTTCCTTCTCCTGCTCGGGGCGCAGCACCATCAGCATGCGCTCCTGGCTCTCCGACAGCATCATCTCGTAGGCCGACATGCGCTCTTCGCGCACCGGCACCTTGTCGAGATCGAGTCTTATGCCGAGGTCGCCCTTGGCGCCCATCTCGACGGCCGAGCAGGTGAGACCGGCCGCGCCCATGTCCTGGATCGCGATGACCGCTCCGGACGCCATCAGTTCCAGGCAGGCCTCAAGCAGGCATTTTTCCGTGAACGGATCGCCGACCTGCACGGTCGGGCGCTTTTCGTCGATTCTGTCGTCGAACTCGGCCGACGCCATGGTCGCGCCGCCGACGCCGTCGCGGCCGGTCTTGGCGCCCAGATAGACGACCGGCAGGCCGACGCCCTTGGCTTCCGAGAGGAAGATCGCATCGATCTTCGCCAGGCCCGCGGCAAAGGCGTTGACCAGGATGTTGCCGTTGTAGCGCGGATCGAAATCGACCTCGCCGCCGACCGTCGGCACGCCGAAGGCGTTGCCATAGCCGCCGACGCCGGACACGACGCCTGCCACCAGATGCTTCGTCTTGGGGTGATCGGGCGCGCCGAAGCGCAGCGCGTTCATCGCCGCGATCGGCCGCGCGCCCATGGTGAACACGTCGCGCAGAATGCCGCCGACACCGGTCGCCGCGCCCTGATAGGGCTCGATATAGGAGGGGTGGTTGTGGCTCTCCATCTTGAAGACGACGCAATCGCCATCGCCGATGTCGACCACGCCGGCATTCTCGCCCGGTCCCTGGATGACGCGATCGCCCTTGGTGGGCAGGGTACGCAGCCATTTCTTCGACGATTTGTAGGAACAGTGCTCGTTCCACATGGCCGAGAAGATGCCGAGTTCGGTGAAGCTCGGCTCGCGGCCGATCAGATCCAGTACGCGCTGGTATTCGTCGGGCTTCAGGCCGTGCGCCGCGACGAGTTCGGGCGTGATCGGGATGCTTTTCTTGATTGTCATCGGCGGCAGTCGATGTTCGAGGCGTCGGAATCGATGTGTCTTATCGCAACCCGGCGGCGCGTTACACCGCGCGAGTGGAAGAAAAGCGATCAAATCACAGCGCATTGATTAGCGGGCGATCTGTCCGCCACGGAGCCGGCCCGCCAGAACCTTGGTGCCGGGCCCATCCGCGCCGCCCGGACCGGGCAGCGCAAGGACATCGGAAGCGTGGATCGCCTCGCCGCACGACGAGCATGTCACGGCCGGGACCAGACTCTCGCCGCAGGTCGTGTGGACGAAACGGATCGGCTGGCCTTCCGCCGGCTGCACCCATCTGTCGCCCCAGGCGGTCAGAGCCAGGATCACCGGCACGAGTTCGAGGCCCGACTGCGTCAGCAGGTAGTCATGGCGCGCCGGCCGGATCTGATAGGCCTCCCGGCGCAGCACGTCCTTGTCGCAGAGATGGCCGAGGCGCCGGGTCAACAGGTTGCGCGAGATGCCCAGATCCTCCGCGATGTCATCGAAGCGCGTTACGCCGAGATAGACGTCGCGCACGATCAGGGGCGTCCACCAGTCGCCGATCAGGTCGAGCGAACGTGCGAGCGAGCAGCGCATTTCGGCAAAGCTGACCTTTTTCATATCTCACCATAGTGAGTTGTGTGATTGAACTCAACTCGATAGAGTTCATTCATTGAACGGAGGATGGGACATGTACAAGGCGATCGTGCGTGCCAAGATCCGGTCGCTGTTCGATGCGGTCGGCCGCGGCGACGCCGAACCGGTTCTCGCCGCCTTCGCGTCGCGCTTCGAACACCGCTTTCTTGGCGAGGACCATGCGCTCGGCGGATCGCGTCACAGCCTGGCGCAAACCCGTGCCTGGTATCAGCGGCTCTATCGCCTATTGCCGGACATCCGATTCGAGCTTCATGAGATTGCCGTGTCGGGACCGCCGTGGAATACGCTGGTGATTGTCGACTGGACC
>JAUYMV010000408.1 GCA_030698645.1 Mesorhizobium sp. | reverse complement strand
TACCAGGCCGGAATCTGGTGTCCCCACCAGAGCTGGCGCGAGATGCACCAGGGCTCGATGTTCTCCATCCAGTCGAAATAGGTCTTCTCCCAGGTCTTCGGCACGAACTTCGTGCGTCCCTCGCGGACCGAGGCGATCGCGGGCTTCGCGAGCGTCGCCGCGTCGGCGAACCACTGGTCGGTCAGCATCGGTTCGATCACGACGCCCGAGCGGTCGCCGAAGGGCTGCGTGATCTTCTTCGACTCGACGAAGGGCGCCGCGTTGCCCTCGGCGTCCGTCATGGTGACGGCGAGACCATCCGCGTTGATCTGCGCGACGATGCGCTTGCGCGCCTCGTAGCGATCGAGGCCGCGATACTCGTCCGGCACCAGGTTGATCGCGTCCACGTCCGCCTCGCTGGGCAGATCGCCGCTGGCAACGATGGCCGCCGCCTGCGCCGCGCAGACCGCGTAGGGTTCGCCGTCCTCGCGCATCGCGGCGACCCCGTCCATCAGCCGATAAAGCGGAATCCCGTTGCGGCGGGCGACCTGGTAGTCGTTGAAATCATGCGCGCCGGTGATCTTGACCGCGCCCGAGCCGAAGGCCGGATCGGGATACTCGTCCGTGATGATCGGAATGAGCCGCCGATGCTCCTTCGGGCCGACCGGAATCTCGCACAGCTTGCCGACGATCGGCGCATAGCGTTCGTCGGACGGGTGCACGGCCACCGCGCCGTCGCCGAGCATCGTCTCTGGCCGCGTGGTGGCGATCGAAATGTAGTCGCGCTCTTCCTGGAAGGTGACGTTGCCGTCCGCGTCCTTCTCGACGTAGATATAAGTCTCGCCGCCGGCCAGCGGATATTTGAAATGCCACATGTGGCCGTCGACCTCGCGATTCTCCACCTCGAGGTCGGAAATCGCCGTCTCGAACTTGGGATCCCAGTTGACCAGCCGCTTGCCGCGGTAGATCAGCCCGTCGCGGTACAGCTTGACGAAGACCTCCCGCACCGCTTCCGACAGTCCGTCATCCATGGTGAAGCGCTCGCGGCTCCAGTCCGCCGACGCTCCGAGCCGCTTCAGCTGGTTGAAGATCAGCCCGCCGGACTCGTCCTTCCACTCCCAGATCTTGTCGATGAAGGCTTCGCGGCCGATGTCGCTCCGCTTGATGCCCTTTTCGGCGAGCTGGCGCTCCACCACCATCTGCGTCGCGATGCCGGCATGGTCCATGCCCGGCTGCCACAGCACGTTCCTGCCGCGCATGCGCTCGAAGCGGACCAGGATGTCCTGCAGTGTGTTGTTGAGCGCGTGCCCCATGTGCAGCGAGCCGGTGACGTTCGGCGGCGGGATGACGATGGTGAAGGGCTCGGCGCCGGGTTCGGCGCCGGCGCCGGCGCGAAACGCGTCGGCATCCTCCCAGAGCTTGGCGATCTTCGGCTCGATCGTCTTCGAATTGTAGGTTTTGTCTAGCATGGGGGGTCCAGCGCTGTCCGGAACGGGGGGTCGCCGGGAGGTAAGGCGGAACCAGCGGTCAAGTCAACCGCGCGACGGCGCGGCCACGCGTCGCCGGATGCCTGTGCTTGCGAGGTGGAATCCGGCGGCCGGCGAAGCCTCTAGCGGACGGCGCCGCGCGCGACGCGCTCGATTTCTTCGCGCACCAGGCGCTCGACCAGGGTCGGAAGATTGTTGTCCAGCCAGTCCTGCAGCATCGGCCGGATCATCTCCTCGGCCATCTCGTCGAACGACTTGCGGCGCGTCGCCGCGAAGGCGTCCGACAACTCGCCGAACGCGGCGGCGACCTGCCGGCCGGCGATCTCGGAGATGATGGCGGGCTTGGGGTTCTGGTTTTCGGCGACCGTCGGCGCGGATTGCTCCGGAGCCGGCTCCATCTCCGCGGCGTCGAAATCCTCGTCCATCATCAGCCCGTCGTCGATGTCGGGTTCGGCGGCGGTCGGCTCCGGCGCCGGCGTGGCCGGGAAGGCCGCGATCGACGCGGTGCGCTCGGGCTCTTTGAAGAACGACCGCTCCGCGCGCGGGCTCTCGACCGGGGGGATGCGCAGCTCGTCGCGGAATGCCTTCACCTGGTCGGACGACGGCGCATTGGCCGCCGCCGGAATCTCGTCATCTGCGATCTTTCGCGCCGTATCGCTGTCCTCGATGATGCGCCGGATCGAGGCGAGAATCTCCTCCATCGAGGGTTCGCGCTGCGCCGCATTGGTCTGAGGCATCGTCATTTCCGCCGCTTGGGGTGCCATATCCTTCAATCCCTGCCCGAAAGAGGAAGTGCATACCGAATCATTGCCGAAGGGTAGCCGACGGATGTCCCCGGGTGAATCCCCAAAGGCGGCATGACTTCATTTCACACAGGATAGAAGGCCGGTCAGCGGCCGTCGGGGGTCCGCAGTCCGAACCATTTGTCCTTGACCGCCTCGTAGTGTTCCTGCGGCTTGTATTCCGCGACCTTGAGGTCGAGCCGACGGACGCTGAGCCGGCCCATGGCGGACAGGATGGCGTAGCTCGCCACGACCAGGTCGCGCTCGGAGCTGATCTGGTTGATCTGCGCGCTGATGACGTCGGCCTGCGCGTTGAGCACGTCGAGCGTCGTGCGCTGGCCGACATTGCGCTCCTCGACCACGCCGTTCAGCGCCAGCCGCGCCGCCGCCACCAGGTCGCGATTGGCCACGGCGCCTTGTTTCGCGGCCTCGAACTGACCCCAGGCCGAGGCGAGCGCGGCGCGCACCTGGTCACGGCTGACATCGACCTCGATGCGCGCCTGGCCGAGCGATTCCTTGCGCTGGCGCACCGTGGCCGAGACCCGCCCGCCCTGATAGATCGGCACGGTCAGCGTGGCGCCGATATTGGCCGACGACGACGTGCCGTTCGCGCCGCTCGGATCGGGAATGGCGTCGCGCCAGTTGCGCGACAGGCCGACCGAGGCGGAAACCTGCGGCAGCAGCGCGCCTTCGGCGGATTTCACCGAAAAGGCAGACGCATCAACCAGATGCGAATTGGCCAGGATCGCCGGGTGCTCCGTCGCGGCGATCGCGAACGCCTGGTCGAGGCTTCCCGGCATGCCCTTGACCGGCCCGGCGCCTTGCAGCTTGCCGGGCGCATCGCCGATGATCTGGCGGTAGACCGCCTCGCTCGACGCCACCGAGGCGCGCGACGCGCTGAGCTGCGCCACCGCGGCCGAGCGGCTGGCATCTGCCTGCGCCACATCGGTGCGCGTGCCCTCGCCCACCTCGAAACGCGAGCGCGCCGCCCGCACCTGCTCGACCAGGAACTGCAGGTTTCGCTCGGTCAATGCGGCGATCTGCCGGTCGCGGATGACGTCCATATAGGCGGCGGCCGCGTTGAACAGGATGTTCTGCTCGGTGTTGCGCAAGCCTTCGTTGGAGGCGCGAACCTGCGCTTCCGCCGCGCGCACATTGTTTCGCGTCTGGAAACCGTCGAACAGCATCTGCGAAATCGACACGCCGAACGAGCCGGTCGAGATCCTCGTGCCTGCCTGGGACGCGTAGTTGATGCTGCTGGTTCCGGCGATCGTCGGCCGGTAGCCCGACTTCGCGATCGCCACGCCCT
>JAUYMV010000382.1 GCA_030698645.1 Mesorhizobium sp. | reverse complement strand
GCGCGCGTGCTGTCGCGCGGCAAAACGCACGGCGGCGCTGTCGCGTTCCGCGTGCAAAATCGTGATCATGTTCCTTGAGCGGGCAGCAATAAGCGAAGGGGGCGGCGCGGTCAATTGGCGCGTCGAACCGTGCATTGTTTTCTTTTGTTCATGTATTTCAATGGCTTGCCGCGCCAGAAACGAATTGCGCCAAGCGCGGCGGATCGCTAGTGTCGGCGCTTTCCGGGAGAAGACCCATGCGCGAACAGCTTTCCGCCCAGTTGAAGGACGCCATGAAGGGCGGCAACAAGGAACGGGTCTCGACCATCCGGCTGATCCAGTCGGCGATCAAGGACCGCGACATCGCCAATCGCGGCACCGGCAAGGAGCCGGCGGCGGAAGACGAAATCCTGCAGATCCTCGCCAAGATGGTGAAGCAGCGCGAGGAATCGGCCGCCATCTACGAGAAGGCCGGCCGGCTTGACCTGTCGACGCAGGAGCAGGCCGAGATCGTCATCATCCGCGGCTTCATGCCCCAGCAGTTGAGCGACGCCGAGGTCGAGACGATCGCCAAAGGCCTCATAGCCGAGTTGGGCGCCAGCGGTGTGCGCGACATGGGCAAGGTGATGGCGGCGATGCGCGAGCGCCATGCCGGCCAGATGGACTTCGCCAAGGCGAGCGCGCTGGTGAAGGGGCTGCTCGGCTAGCGCTGCGCTGCCGGGATCGGGGAGCATCGGATGGACAGTTCGGACGCGTTCGGGACACTCGAGCCGGAATCGCGCGCGATTCTCGGCGCGCTGGTTCCGCGCACGGTGCCGAGGGATACGGTGCTGTTTCGGCCGGGCGACGCGCCGGCGGGTTTCCTGGTCGTGCTGGAGGGCTCGGTCGGGGTCCACCTGATCGGCCGCTCGGGACGCGAAATGCTGCTCTACGAGGTCAATGCCGGCCAGACCTGCATCCAGACCACGCTCTGCCTGCTCGGCGAGCAGTCCTACACGGGCGAGGCGGTGGCGCGCACCCCGCTTTCCTTCGTCATGCTGCCGAAAGCCGCCTTCGCCAGGCTGATGGCGGAGTCGCCGCTGTTTCGCGGCTTCGTCTTCCGCGCCTTTGGCGACCGGCTGAAGGACGTGGTGACGGTGCTGGAACGCGTCGCCTTCGTGCGGGTGGAAGCGCGGCTTGCCAGCGAATTGCTGCGCAGGGCGGAGGGCGGCGACACCGTCACCAGCACGCATCAGGATCTCGCGACGGCGATCGGATCGGTGCGCGAGGTCGTCTCGCGGCGTCTGGAGACCTTCGCAAGGGACGGTCTCGTGCGGCTCGAGCGCGGGCGGCTGGTCCTGGCCGACCGGCAAGGCATGGAGCGGGTCGCCAGCGGAACTCCGTGACCTGGTCACAGACGGACGGCCGAAACGGGTGTCTAGTTCGATACGCGCCGCACCGGCGCCCGAATCGGGAGTTCAATCATGTTCACCACCAATGTCGGCGGCATCGACCGCGCCATCCGCATCATCGCCGGACTGGCGATCCTCAGCCTGTTCTTCCTCTATCCGGATGCCTCGTGGCGCTATTTCACGCTCATCGGCCTGGTGCCGCTGATCACGGGCGCGGTCGGGACCTGCCCGCTGTATTCGATGCTCGGCATGTCGACCTGCCCGGCCAAGCGCGCCTGAGCGCGGTCGCTCCGTTCCGCCCGGCCGGCGTCCGGGCCGAACCTGCCGTCAGACCGCCTTGCGCAGTCGCGAGCCGCGCAGCAGGCCCTGGTCCTCGAGGACCGGATAGGCCATCGAGGCGAGCAGCGAGTTGATCTGCTTGAGGTCGCGGATGGTGTCGAGATGGATGGAGCTCGTCTCGACGCTTCTCGCCGTGCCGTCGCGAAGGCGGTCGAAATGGCCCTGGGTGGAGACCTTCTCGCGCTCGCGCAGGCGGTCCTTCTCCTGGACGAGCTGCAGCGCGGTCTCGCGGTCGCGCGAGATCAGCACGTTGAAGGCGAGGCGGGCGTTGGCAAGGACCGCAGCATGGAAGGCGGTCAGCTCGCGCCAGCCGTCCTCGGTGAACTCGAGCCGGCGGTCCATCTTTTTCTGCACGTGCACCAGCATGTTGCGCACGATGATGTCGCCGACCTGTTCGAGCTTGATGCATGCGCCGATCAGTTCCTGGCAGCGCAGGGCGTCGGCCTCGCCGAGCGGGCGCGAGGTCAGCCTGGCCAGATAGAGCTTTATCGCCGCGTGCCAGCGGTCGACGCGGTCGTCGAGCGCCGACAGGCGGTCGATGCGCGCCTGGTCGGGATTGCGGTAGAGGTCGATGATCTCGGAGAGCATCACCTCGATCGTCTCGCAGACGCGCACCACCTCGCGCGTCGCGTTCGCCAGCGCCTGAGACGGCGTGTCGAGGGCGGCGTCGCTCAGCGCGCTCATCTCGGCCGGGGCGAGCGAAAGCGTGGGCGCGGTCGCGCCCATCGCGACGATGGCCCGCGAGGCGCGGTAGACGAGGCCGGCGAGCGGCAGGCCGGCGACCAGGATGACGACGTTGAACAGGATGTGGGCGTGGATGATCTGGTCGGGCACGTTGGCGCCGAGCAGGCCGAGCGGCGGCTTGAACCAGAGGAATGCCGCGAGCATGACGACGGAGCCGAGGCCGCGCATCAGCAGATTGCCGATCGGCACGACGCGGACGGCGGGGATGGCGCCGCGCGTCAGGATGGGCGCGATGACCGAGCTGCCGAGGTTGACGCCGAGCACCAGCACGACGCCGAGCTCCGCCGGAATGAAACCGCGCCCGGCCAGCGCCACCAGCAGCAGCACGGCGGCGATGCTGGAATGGAACAGCCAGGTCGTCAGCGCCGCGAGCAGGAAGGCGGTGACCGGGTCGGCAGCGAAGTAGGTGACGATGACCGGCAGGAGG
>JAUYMV010000044.1 GCA_030698645.1 Mesorhizobium sp. | reverse complement strand
CGCGGGCAGCGGCCCTGCTGCGCGCCGCCGACCTCTATGAGAGCCATGCGGTCGAGTTCTTCGCGCTGTGCACGCGCGAGGCGGGCAAGACGCTCGCCGACGGCGTCGCCGAAGTCCGCGAGGCCGTCGACTTCCTGCGCTACTATGCGGCGGAAGCCACCCGAAACGAGACGGGAACCTCCGCGCGCGGCGTCATCGCCTGCATCTCGCCCTGGAACTTCCCGCTCGCGATCTTCACCGGCCAGATCGCCGCGGCGCTCGTCACCGGCAATGCCGCGATCGCCAAGCCGGCCGAGCAGACGCCGCTGATCGCCGCCCTTGCGGTCAGCTTGCTGCATCAGGCGGGCGTCCCGGCCGACGTCCTGCATCTTCTGCCCGGCGACGGACCGACGGTCGGCGCGCCGCTGACGGCCGATCCGCGCATCGCCGGTGTCTGCTTCACCGGGTCGACCGACGTCGCGCGGCTGATCGAGCGCCAGCTTGCCCGGACGGCAGCGCCCGACGCGATGCTGATCGCGGAAACAGGCGGGCTGAACGCGATGATCGTCGATTCGACCGCGCTGCCGGAGCAGGCGGTGCGCGACATCCTCGCCTCCGCCTTCCAGAGCGCCGGCCAGCGCTGTTCGGCCTTGCGGGTTCTCTATGTGCAGAAGGACGTCGAGGACAAGGTCCTGGAGATGCTGCAGGGCGCAATGCAGGCGCTCAAGGTCGGCGACCCCTGGCTGATCGCCAGCGACGTCGGCCCGGTCATCGACGACGAGGCGCGGCAATCGATCCGGTCCTATTGCGCCGAGATGGAAAGCAAGGGGCGGCTGATCGCCAGGCTCGATGCGCCGGCCGACGGCCGCTTCGTCGCGCCGCACATTCTGCGCGTGTCCGGGATCGGCGAGATCGAACGCGAGATCTTCGGCCCGGTGCTGCATGTCGCAACCTTTGAAGCCGAAGACATCGACAGGATCGTTTCCGACATCAATGCAAAGGGTTACGGCCTGACCTTCGGGCTGCATACGCGCATCGAGGGCCGCGTCCAGCGCATCGTCGACCGCATCCATGCCGGCAATGTCTATGTCAACCGCAACCAGATCGGCGCGGTCGTCGGGTCGCAACCCTTCGGCGGGGAAGGCCTGTCTGGAACCGGGCCGAAGGCCGGCGGACCGCACTACCTGCGCCGCTTCCGCCGCGGCCCGGTCGCGACCGGCGACGTGGGGCAGGGTCCGGGCGAGAGCGTGCCGCAGCGCTTCGCGGATGCGTCGCGGGACAACTGGTCGACGCGTTCCGACCGCATCGCCGTGTTGCGCAAGCATCTGCGCGGCAAGGCCGGCGAGGCGATCGCGGCCGCGGCGGCGGCCGAGTTCGGCCCGACCGACCTGCCGGGCCCGACCGGCGAGGGCAACACCCTGACGCTCGTGCCGCGCGGCCGCGCGCTCTGCCTCGGCCCCGGTCCGGAGACGCTGCTTGCCCAAGCCGTCCAGGCGCTGGCCGCCGGCAATTCGGTGGTGGCAATCGCGCCCGGCGCGCCCGCGACGCTGCAGCCCCTGCTCGGCAAGGGACTGCCGCTGATCGCCGTCGACGGCACGCTCTACACCTGGGAACTCGGTGACGCCGGCATCGATGTCGTGGCCTATTCGCGCGCCGGCGAAACCGCGCGGGCGATCCGCCAGGCGCTGGCCGAACGCGGCGGCCCGATCGTGCCGTTGATCGCGGAGATCCTCTATCCGGCCGCGTATGCGCACGAGCGTTCCGTCTGCGTCGACACGACGGCCGCCGGCGGCAATGCCAGCCTCCTTGCGGCGTCGTGACGAGGGAAGAACCGGTCAGGCGCCTTCGACGACCGAGAAGCCTTCGAACTGCGGATGGCCGATATAGGTCGTCTTGGTGCCGCCGACATTGCGGTGCGCCGCGCGGAACTGCTCCGATTTGGTCCACGCCGTGAAGTCGGCGAAGGACTCCCACACCGTGTGCGAGGCAAACAGCGTGTAGCCTTCCGCCTCGTTGACGGGTCCGCGCAGGAGGTGGAACTCGCGAAACCCCTTCATCTCGCTCAGGCTCGAGTCGCGGCCCTTCCAGACGGCTTCGAAATCCTCTTCCGAACCCCTGGCGACCTTGAAGCGATTCATGGCGATATACATGCGTTGACTCCTTTCAGATGCTATTTCCAATATCCGGCGCAGCCGTCATTTCGCAAGACCGAGCGGAATGGTGAACGGCCAGCTGGCGCGCCCCGAGCCGTCCGGGATCGGCGGAAACGGCGCGGCGCGGCGCACCGCGTCCAGCGCCAGCTTGTCGAGCGCCGGCGAGCCGGAGCTGCGCGCGATGCTGACGCCGCCCAAGTCCCCGGAGGCTGTCACGGTGAAGGCGACGTATACGTCGCCGCTGGCGGCGGCGCGCGCCTGGCGCGAGATGCCGCGCAGCGCGCGGCTGAGCTTTGCGCGTACCTTGCCGGGGTAGTTGGTCACCGCGCCATTGCCGGCAGCGTTCTGCTTGCCCTTGCCCGCCTTCTCGACCTTGGTTCCCGCCGCTTCTCCGTCGGCGACGCCGCGCTTGGCGTCCGAGGAATTGTCGCCCTTCGAGCCCGCGGCCGGCTTGTTCGCGGGCTGCTTGGCAGGTTTCGCAATCTCGGCCTTTTTCGCAACCGTCGGCTTCGCCTCCTTCGCGGGTTCGGCTGCCTCCGTCCGCTTCACTGGCTTGGCCGGCGGGGCGGTCTCCTTCGGGGCGGGCTTCGGTTCGGGCCTGGGCCGCGGCCTGGCCACTTCCGTGACGACTTCGGGCGCCAATTCGG
>JAUYMV010000370.1 GCA_030698645.1 Mesorhizobium sp. | reverse complement strand
CCGCCGCCCGGCGGCCATACGGCCGAATTCGACCGCTGGGAATGGAAGCCGATGGCGGATCTGCCGGAACTGATCGTGCCGTTCAAGCGCGCGGTCTACCAGCAAGTGGTCGCGGCGTTCCGGCATCTGGCGGACTGACCGGCGCTACCGTTTGGCCTCAAGGCGAGAACCCCTCCGGTTTCCGCTCAGCAAGGCAGAGAGCTAACTGCTCAACGCTCCATCGACCATCCGGTAGATTCGGTCGAGCCGGCCGAGAATCTTCTCGTCATGCGTCACGGCGATAATGGCGGCATCCTGCTCCACGGCGAGCTTGTGCAAAAGGTCCATCACGATGCCGGCGCGCACTGAATCGAGGGCCGCCGTTGGCTCGTCGGCGAGAATGATGCGCGGACGATTTGCCAGCGCCCGCGCAATGGCGACACGCTGCGCCTCGCCGCCGGAGAGTTGCCCCGGCATGGCAACCTTTCGATGGTCGACCGGGAGATCTGCCAACAGTTCGTGCGCGCGCGCGATGGCCGCCGATTTCTTCCACCCCGCGAGGTGGAGCACGACAGCCACGTTGTCGGTGCAATTGAGGAACGGCAGCAGATTGTGCGTCTGGAAAATGAAGCCGATCTTTTCCAGCCGCAACCGTCTCAGATTGCCGCGCAGCCATCGGTTCTCATAGACCACTTCGCCGTCAAGTCGCATCCATCCCTGATCCGGCTCCAGAATGCAGCCGATCGCATTGAGCAATGTGCTCTTCCCCGAACCGCTCGGCCCAAGCAGGCCGACGACCTCCCGGGAGCAGATCGTCAGCGTGACATCGCGCAGCGCATCGACGCGCGCCTGACCTTCGCCAAAATGCTTGGAAAGATTCCTCAGCTCCACCAACGGCTTTCTGGATGGCTGGTCGGGCATCGCGATCATCCGGCGAGCGCGCGCGCCGGGTCGACCTTGACAGCGACCCGCACGCCAAGCGCGCTGGCGGCAAGGCAGACCAGTACCACCACCACGAAAAGCCCGGCGATATCCGCGGGCAGCATCTCGATGCGCCTCGGGAAGACGCCGCGAAAGGCGTAGACGAACGCGGTGCCGATAATGAAGCCGCTTACACCCATCAGGAGGGCCTGCTGTACGATCAGGCCGATGATCGTCCTGTCGGGCGCGCCGATCATTTTCAGCGTGGCGATATCGCGCGTCTTGTCGAGTGTCAGCGTATAGACGATCAGGGCGATGATGACCGCGGAGACGAGCGTCAGCACGGTCATGAAAAGGCCGATCTGCCGGCTGGCGCGCTCGATCACCGTTCTGGTGAGAAGCGTTTCCTGCTCGGCCGCCGTTAGCGCCGAAAGGTGCTTCCAGCGCGATATCTCGGCGGCGATCAGGCTTGCAGGGATATTGGCCGAAACGCGTGCAACCACCGCGTTGACGAGATCCGTGCTTCCGCGCGCGGCGCCCCTGGCCTGTTCCCTGCGTGCAGCCGGCGGCGCCAGGTCGAACTGCACCTGCTGCGCGTCGGCGAGTGTCAGGTAGACGACGGAATCGCCAGACAGCGTCACGATTCCCGATGTGAGCCCGACCACGGTGAACGTACGGCGACCGAGCTTCAGGGCCTCGCCGGGCAACAGCCCCGTCTGGCGGTCGACGATGATTTCGTATCGGTTGCTGGTGATTTCCCGACCGGCGATCAGTGTTGCCGGCCCGCCCGGCCGCCCTGGTTCATAGCCGATGATTTGCAGCCGAAGGCGCCGGTCGCCCTGAACGAGCTGGACCGTCTGCAGCGTCAGCGACCCGGCTTCACTCACCCCGTCCATGCGCGCGACGATTTCCCGCGTGTCGCCAGGTATCCGCGACGCCTCCGCGAACGGTCCATGCGAACCGGCTTCGACGATCCAGACGTCCGCCCGCGTCGCCTGCAGAAGGGCCAGCGCGTCGGCGGTCTGGCCGCGATAGATTCCGGCCATCGTCACGACGACGCCGAGCAGCATGCTGAGCCCGAGGCTCGTCAGCACAAAACGGCCAAGCTTGTGACGGATATCGCGGAAAGCGAGGTTCATTCGCCCCCTGCCGCCTTGGCTGCCCGGCCGGGACTCAAGCCGCCGATGAGCTGGATCACGACCTCTGCGCCCGGCTGCAGGCCGCTCACGATTTCCAATCGTCCGTCGCGGGTTCTTTGCCCGAACCTGACGACGCGCTGAGCCAGTTCACCGTCGACCAGCGTCCAGACGGTCCCGCTGTTGCCCTGCAGGTCCGATACCGCCGCGATCGGCATCAGGAGCGCTTCGGGAAGTGTCGCAACCGCGATGACGACCTCGGCCTGTTCTCCCAGAAAGAACGCCGTCGGGCATTTCTCGCACGTCACATAGACCCTGCGCTCCTCGTTGACGCGGTCGCTCTCGATATCGATGCGCGCGACGCGGCCGCGAAACGTCGTATCGCCCTGGGAGCGCAACACGACCTCGACGGGCTGGCCGACCTGGATTTGCCCGGATTTCGCTTCGTCCACATAGGCCAGCACCCAGACGCTTTCGGGATCGACGAGTGTGAAAAGTGTTTCTCCGGGGTTCAATATCGAACCGAGCTCACGTTGGCGCGCGACGATGGTGCCTCGAAAGGGAGCAGCGAGAGTGAATTTCGCAAGCTTGGCCTTTTCGACCTCGGCCAGCGCCGCGGCCTGCAGGACGTTGGCTTCCGCGACCTCGATTGCACTCTTCGCCACGGCGACATCCGCCTGCGCGATCTCGAACGCCGCCTGCGCGTCTTCGCTGGTCTCGCTCGACGATGCGCCCCTGCGCGCAAGTTCGGCGCGGCGCAGGCTGATGCTTTCTTTTTGCCGCAAGGCGACTTCGGCGCGTTCGAATCCGGCTCTCGTCTGGCTGAGGGACGCCTGGGCCTGCGCCGCGACGGCCTCGGCCGATGCGACGCGCGCCACCTGCTCGCGATCATGCAGGCGCGCGAGTACCGCTCCCTTGGTGACCTGGTCGCCGAAATCCCCGTTCAGTTCGATCAGCGTCCCGGCGACCTCAAAGCCCATATGCGAGATCGTGCGCGCCTCGACGGTTCCAAGGCCAAAGACCTCGATCAAAACATCCTTTTCGGGCTTCGCCACCGTGACGATGAGGGGACGGACACTGAAGTAGAAATAGCCCAAAGCCAAGGCCGCCAAAGCCATGACAACCGCGGCAAGTGCCAGCCAGTTTCGAGCCGAGCTGCCAGCCATTCAATCCAACTCCTATTCGCCACCGGCACGCGCGAGGCGTGGCGATCTGAACCAAAGGCAACCAATGAACGCGACGCGCCTTGTTTCAAATCAAATCGGCACCCGGATAGTCGAGCGGCGCGGGTATTCCTTCTTGGCTGCGGTTCGCATTGGCGCGGGTCAGGCGGCGGCGATCTCTGCCTGCAGGGCTGCGATGTGCGGATCGGCGGCCGCTCGGCGCAAACTGGTTACATACACAAAATCATAGCGCTGCCGTCGGCAACACGCTCGCCTCCGGGCGCGCTGCAGGTAGCGCGGCGCTGTCGGCCTGTGTATCAGTTGGACGAGCGACCGAAGCGTCCGGGAGGAACGCATCGGACCGGCAGCGAAACGTGACGCAGCAAGCCAGGGGTGGGTCAAGATGAGCAAAGCCATATCCGACCTCGATAGCGTCGTACGCGAAATAGGCCAGGAAATGGCGCAGCGGCCGGATCGCGGCGAGGTCGCGACCTACATCCCGGAACTGGCGCGCATCGACGCGAAGTCCTTCGGCCTCGTCGTCATCGATGCCGATGGCCATGTCGCCGCCGCTGGCGACAGCGAGGTCCCGTTCTCGATCCAGAGCATTTCGAAGGTGTTCACCTTGACGCTTGCGCTCGGCATGGTCGGCGACCGGCTCTGGCGACGCGTGGGCCGCGAGCCTTCGGGTAGCCCGTTCAATTCGATCGTCCAGCTCGAGCACGAGCGCGGCATACCGCGCAATCCGTTCATCAACGCCGGCGCCATCGCCGTCACCGACCTGATCCTGTCCGGCCATCAACCGCGCGAGGCGCTCGGCGAAATCGTGCGCTTCATGCGGTTTCTCGCCGACGATTCATCGATCACCATCGACGAAGCAGTGGCGGCTTCCGAACAGCGCACCGGATTCCGCAACATCGCGCTCGCCAACTACATGAAGTCGTTCGGTGTGCTGGAGAATTCAGTCGACTTCGCGCTCGGCGTCTATTTCCACCATTGCGCCATCGCCATGTCCTGCCGGCAGCTCGCCATGGCGGGGCGCTTTCTGGCGCATCACGGTCGCAACCCCGACACCGGACTGCTGGTGGTCCAGCCGGAGCGCGCCCGGCGCATCAATGCGGTGATGCTGACCTGTGGCCACTATGACGGCTCGGGAGAGTTCGCCTATCGCGTCGGCTTGCCGGGCAAGAGCGGCGTCGGCGGCGGCATCCTGGCGATCGCTCCCGGCAAGGCGTCCATCGCTGTGTGGGCGCCGGGGCTGGATGCGTCCGGCAATTCGCATCTGGGCCGGATCGCGCTTGAAATGCTGACGAAGAAGCTTGGCTGGTCGATCTTCGGCGTCTGACCCGAGCGCGCAAAGCTCAGCCGAAGGCGCACGTGCCGCGCGATGACACTTTGCTGAAGTCGCCGGGCCTGAGGACAGGCTTGGCCGGCAGTCTCAGCCTACCACAGTTAGGGCTTGCGCGCCTTTTCAGCTTCGCGAACCGCTGCTTCATGGTACCAGTTCCCGCCCGACACGACGTCGCTGAATTGGGGGAGGTTGGCGTTGGCCTTCGTCTCGTCGCGCCGCGGCGCACCGATCATGCGGCCTCTGGCGGGGAATTGGTAGATCGTGGCCGATCTCTGAGTGACATCCGCGTTCATGGCATTCTCCAACATTGTTCCGATCAGGAACCTTTCCGTACATATCATGTTTGCCCACCGTTTGCACAATATGATCAAAATAAAATCACTCGTTGATCAATTATTGGGCAGATAGATGGCATGCTGCTCGAATGCGCGACTTCGTCAGAAGAATGCGGAAGCTGGGGACAGGTTGCCACATCGCTGAACATTCTTTGTCGCCTGCATACCAGGATGCTATTTCCTGGGCGCGATCGGCGATCATCTTCGGCAGACTGCCACGTGATGAAGCAGAGGTGCGCACGAAATGTGCATCTACGTCTTGTGCTCAAACTCGAACCAGTGAGCATTGCCAAGCGGGATGGCTTCCTGATTCGCGGCGAGACGCCACATCCGCCGCGATCTCCCACGCTTGACCGGCACCAATATCCGCCTGCGGCGGCGACTGGCATATTTAATGCTTGGTAACCACCG
>JAUYMV010000389.1 GCA_030698645.1 Mesorhizobium sp. | reverse complement strand
GGTGCGCGCGTCGCCGAGCAGCGCCGCGTCGGTCGCCAGCGAGTGGAGATCGGCGAGCGGTCGTCCGATGTCGCCCGCGATGACGCTGAACAGCGACCGCGTGGCCGGCGTGAAGAAGCGGATGTTGAGATCGGTATCGAGGAAGATGGTCGCGACATCGGTGCTGTAGAGCACGTTCTGCAGATCGTTCGAGGTGGTCCGCTGCCGGTCGAGCGTTTCATGCAGCTGGCTGTTGAGCGCGGTGAGTTCCTCGTTCAGGGACTGCAGCTCTTCCTTGGAGGTCAGCAGTTCCTCGTTGGTCGACTGGAATTCCTCGTTGACGGAGAGCGCCTCCTCGTTGATCGCCTTCTGCTCCTCGCTCGACACTTCCAGGTTGCGGATGGCGCCCTGCAGTTCGGCGCGCGTCGCCTCCAGTTCCTGCTCGAGTTGCACGATGCGCGAATCGTTCGCGGCGCTTTTTTGCTTGCCCGGTTTTTGTTCGATCTGCGGTTCGTTGACGAAGCAGATGAGCAGCAGGCTCTCGCCGTCGTTGACGACCGGTTGAACGTCGATGCTGAACAGGCCGCCGGTGGCGTCGTCGGCGAGGCGGCCGCCGCGCACCAGGATGCGTGCATTCGCCTGGATCGCCTGCTGGATGGCGGATCTGAGCTTGATGCGGATGGCGGGCTTCGCCATGGCGAGAAGATCCTGCGTCGGATGTCCGGAGACCACCGACAGGAAGCGATCCATCCGCCCGAGCGAGTAGAGGCATTCATGCTTGCGGTTGATGAGAACGGCCGCGGGCGCATAGCTGTCGATCACCAGACGCCGGCAGAGTTCGGCGAGCGCCGCCTGGCGCGACGTCTGGCCCGATCCGAGCCGCATCGGCACACGGACCGCATCCCCGCCGCCGATGGCAAAGCCGAGATCGCCCGGCCGGACGCGGCCGACATGGCGGTAGATGCGGTGCGATTTCGAGATCGGTTCGAAACGGCCTTCCGGATTGCCGATCGTCTCGGCATTGCCGAGCAGCAGGATGCCGCCTTCCCGAAGGGCGAAATGGAACAGCGAAATGACCTTGGCCTGAGCCACCGGGCCAAGATAGATCAGCAAATTGCGGCACGAGACGAGATCGAGGCGCGAAAACGGCGGATCGGCCAGCACGTCCTGAACGGTGAAGATGACGGCGGCCCGCAGTTCGGACAATACCCGGTAGCCGTTTTCCTCCCGGGAGAAGAACCGCGCGAGGCGCTCGGGCGTGACTTCGGATTCGATGGTTTTCGGATAGAGCCCCTCGCGTGCGATCGCGACGGCGTCCGGATCGACGTCGGACGCGAAGACCTGCAGCTTCGCGGTGCTGTTGGCGGCCGCCATCGCCTCGCGGAAAAGCAGGGTCAGCGAATAGGTCTCCTCGCCGGTGCTGCAGCCGGCGATCCAGATCCGCAGCGGGCGGTCCGGCGTCGCATTGCTGACGATTTCGGGGATGATCTTTTCGGCCAGGACGCCGAATACCTCCGGATCTCGAAAGAAACTCGTCACGTTGATCAGCAGATCCTTGGAAAGCAGGTCAAGTTCCACCGGATCGCTCTGAAGTATCTCCAGATAGTGGTTCATCTTGTCGGCATCGAGCGACGCCAGCGCCATTCGCCGTTCGATCCGCCGCTGCAGGGTACCCGGCTTGTAGAGCGTGAAATCGTGGCTCGTCCTGGCGCGCAGGAGTTCGATGATTCGGGATAGCGCCTTGGACGACGTGTCGCCGCGCGCTGCGTCCTTGCCGACTGCGCGCGCAAGCCCGTCAGCGTGAGCGGCAAGCGTCGCCGGAATCTTCGCGATCGGCAGGACATGATCCACCATGCCGGTCAGGATGGCGCTGCGCGGCATGCCGTCATAGCCGGCTTCATCGGGATCCTGGGCAATGACGAGGCCATTCCTCTCGTGCATCGCCCTGAGCCCGATGCTGCCGTCCGCCCCGGTTCCCGACAGCACGACGCACACGGCGCGCGGGCCGTATTCGGCGGCCAAAGAGTGCAGCAGATGGTCGAACGGCAGGCGCGCGCCGTGGCGAGCGAGCGGCTGCGACAGGTGCAGCGCGCCGTTGCCAACAGAGAGATAGGTGCCTGGCGGAATGATGTAGATGTGATCGGGTTCGATCAATGCGCCATCCGTCGCCTGTACGACGGTGAGTTTGGTATGGCTGGCCAGCAGGTCGACCATCATGCTCTCGTGGCTCGGGTCGAGATGCTGGACGAGAATGAACGCCATGCCGGGATCGGCGGGTAGGGCGCCAACGAGCTTTCGCGCCGCGTCCAGTCCGCCGGCCGAAGCGCCGACTCCGACCACGGCGAAGCCTGGTGCGCCGTCCGGGTCTGGGGTCCGCGACCCGCGCCGCCGCGGCTGCGGCGAGGCAGCAATGGAATCCTTGGGAGTTTTCCCTGTCATCAGTGGCGTTGCCGCCTCCCTCCCACGCTTCTTTGGGACATATTATCACAAGTTTTTTCCACCGCCCTGCCAATCGTCACCTTGAAAAAATCTATGTCGTTCGGCCGGAGCCTTGCTGCGCGCGTCGCTTCGGGGTGAGTAGTTTCCGAGTCTACTCTTCAAAACCTCCTCAGTCCTATAGTTCGAGGCGTTGTCGGAAGACGAGAACAACGCCATGACGCTCCTGATGCTTTCGATCGCAGTAACCATAGCGGCCTTGATAACAGTCATATTTCGCGCTCTTCAAAGAATGGAGCGCGCCAATCTGGGAGAGCGTGGCGTTCGTGTCGCCGGATTTGGAGTATTGCTGGCCCGGCCCTTTGGTGTGCGTGAGGACAGCAAGGCGGGGATGCTCGCCGACTAGGCAGGGAAGGGCGGTTTGATACGGGTGCGGCTCCCGGGGGTGTCTATCGCTTGAAGGCGTCACAATTGTCGCATGCAGTTTCGCCGGTCACCGGCGCACCAGGCCCCTCGAGGCCAAGAATCTTCGAGGGCTATGTGTTTCTCGCTCGAGGCGCCGTTCCGCACGACGGTCCCTGCCGGGAAACAAGTTCAGATCGCAGCCCCTCCTGCAAGGAGAGGCTTCGACCCGTCCCGTGGCCCGTCACAAACGGCCCACCCCCCCCTCCCTGCGTGGTTGGTCACGGGACGCCCTTTTCCAGAAGACGCCACACACGACGCCTTCGTCGGGCGGCCTGCCCGGACGGCGGGTTCGTGACGCGGCGCGCGATCGCGCAGGATATCGCGACCCGCTTGCCGGCGCAGTCATTCGAGGGAGCATGCAAATGGAAGCGCTCGATTTCACGGAGCTCCAGTGGGCGGGGCAGGAGAGCATGACGCGCGGCGCCGCCGGATTGCCGGTCCGCA
>JAUYMV010000364.1 GCA_030698645.1 Mesorhizobium sp. | reverse complement strand
CGCTTCGGCTCGGTTTTCACCGGGGTCGACTTCGAGCGGTTGGCCATGAAGCGGTCGAACTCTTCCTGGTCCTTGGCGCGGCGCAGTTCGCGCGCATAGGAGTCGAATTCGGCCAGCGTCTCGTCGATGCGGCGGCGCTCTTCCGCCAGGCGCTCGAGTTCCTTCTCGCGCCAGTCGTCGAAAGCGACGTTGCCGGTGCGGGCATGCGCCTTCCACTGCGATTTGCCGCGGCAGGCGCCGAACATGCGGTCGGTCGCCCCATTCACGTCGCGCTTGAATCCGTCAAGCCGGTCGCCCCAGATGATGTAGGCAAGCATGGCGAGGCCGAGCGGCCAGAACACCATGAAGCCGATGATCATCAAAGCAATGGTCGCCGGCGTCCAGGCCGGGCGGATCAATGCAGTCGTGTTCATTTGCTCCGTTCCTTCAGTTTGAGGCAGCCAATCCGGCTGCTTCCATTCGAAATGGATATGCAAAAACGGCGATTCAAGATCGACCCAGCCAAAACCGGACAAGACTTTGTTCGGATTACTGTTTTTTGAGATTCTGCAGGCCGAGCACGAGCAGGCCGGCCAAGAGTCCCCAGAAGGCGGAGCCAATTCCGGCGAAAACCAGGCCGGACGCGGTGGCGGCGAACGCGGTGACGGCCGGGATGCGCTCGGCCTCGTCCTTGAGCGCAATGGTGAGCGCGTTGGCGAGCGGCGCCATCAGCCCGAGCCCCGCGACGAGCGCGATCAGCGCCGGCGGCAGAACGGTGAAGATCGCCACCAGCGAGGCGCCGAAAATGGCGAAGACCAGATAGAACACCGCGTAGAACGGCCCGGTCTTCCAGCGCTCGGCGGGGTCGGGATGCACATCCGGGCCGGTGCAGATGGCCGCCGAGATGGCGGCGAGATTGGTGGTGAGCGCCCCCAAGGGCGCGGTCAGAAGCGAGACCAGACCCGTCACTGCGATCAGCGGCCCGGCCGGCGGCTCGTAGCCCGCCGCGCGCAGTACGGCGAGCCCCGACAGGTTCTGCGACGCCATGGTGACGAGGTAGAGCGGGATCGCGAGGCCGACCAGGGCGGCCAGCGTGAACTCCGGCGCCACCAGCGTCAGGGTCGACAGCTCCGGCGCGGGCAGGGAGCCGACCCGGCCGAGCAGGAGCGCCAGCGCGCCGCCACCGACCAGCACGGCCAGCACCGACAGCGCCGGATTGTAGAGCCGGATGATGAAGAACGCCGCGATGAGGGGCAGGATCAGCAGCGGATCGACGGCGACGGTCTTGAAGGCCCCGCTGACGAAGACGACGACGATGCCGGCCAGCATGCCGGACGAGACGGAGGAGGGAATGCGCGCGACGAGGCGCGTCAGCGGGCCGAACAAGCCTGTCGCGATCAGGAGAACCGCGGCGACGAGGAAGGCGCCGACCGCCTCGTTCATCGAAAAGCCGGTCGAAGCGGCAAGCAGGGCCGCGCCAGGCGTCGACCAGGCGGTGACGACCGGCATGCGATAGCGCCACGACAGGAACGCCGTCTCGACCGCCATGGCGAGGCAGATCGCGGTGACCCAGCTCGCGGTCTGCAGCGGCGTCGCGCCCACGGCGCTGGCGGCCGCGATGATGAGCGCCAGTGTTCCGCCAAAACCGACGATTGCGGCCACGAAGGCCGAGGCGGGGATGGACAGGCGCATAGAGATGTTCCGGGCGGGCGGTGACTTTTCGAC
>JAUYMV010000359.1 GCA_030698645.1 Mesorhizobium sp. | reverse complement strand
CCGGCAATCTGGTCGTTCGGCGGGCGAAGGCTGGCGAGACGGTGCTGGCGCTCGACGGGCGCGAATACACGCTGACGCCCGAGATGTGCGTCATCGCCGACGATCACGGCGTCGAGTCGATCGCCGGCATCATGGGCGGCGAGCATTCGGGCTGTGACGAGACGACCACCGACGTGCTGATCGAATCCGCCCTCTGGGAGCCGCTCAACATCGCGCGCACCGGCCGTACGCTCGGCATCATCACCGATGCCCGCTACCGTTTCGAGCGCGGCGTCGACCCGGAGTTCATGGCGCCGGGACTCGAGCTCGCCACGCAGATGGTGCTGCAGTTCTGCGGCGGCACGGCGAGCGATGCCGAGATCGTCGGCTATTCCAGGCCGGAGCCGATGCGCATCGAATTCCCGCTGCGCGAGGTCAAGCGCCTAACCGGCATCGAGGTGGAGACCGGCGAGAGTGCCGCCATCCTCCAGCGGCTGGGCTTCGGCGTCACGGGCGCCGGCCACGCGCTCGACATCGTCGTGCCGTCCTGGCGGCCCGACATCGACGGCAAGGCCGATCTGGTCGAAGAGGTGATGCGCATCCACGGCGTCGACAACATCGCGCCGCAGCCGCTCGCCAGCCACGAGGCGGTCAACGGCAAGATCCTGACCGTGCTGCAAATCCGCACCCGCGCGGCGCGCCGCGCGCTGGCCGTGCGCGGCATGATGGAGGCGGTCACCTGGTCGTTCATCCCGGCCAGGCACGCCGAGGCCTTCGGCGGCGGCCAGCCGGAGTTGAAGCTCGCCAACCCGATCGCCTCCGACATGTCGGACATGCGCCCCTCGCTGCTGCCCGGCCTGATCGCCGCCGCCCAGCGCAACGCCGACAAGGGTCTCTCCGACGTCGCTCTGTTCGAAGTGTCGGGTACCTATGAGGGCGACAGGCCCGAGCAGCAGCGCCGCGTCGCGGCGGGCGTGCGCCGGGGCACGGCGCGGCTGGAGGGCAGCGGCCGCCATTGGGCCGGCAATCCCGGTGCGGTCGGCGTGTTCGACGCCAAGGCCGATGCCATCGCCGCGCTCGAAGCCGTCGGCGCACCGGTCGACCGCATGCAGATCGAGACGGGCGCGCCCGGCTGGTATCACCCGGGCCGCTCGGGCGTCATAAAACTCGGGCCGAAGGTTATCCTCGGCCATTTCGGCGAGTTCCACCCGAAGACGCTGGAGACGCTCGACGTGTCCGGACCGCTCTGCGGCTTCGAGGTGTTCGTCGACGCCGTACCGGAGCCGAAGGCCAAGCCCACCCGCACCAAGCCGCGGCTCGATTTGTCGGCCTTCCAGGCGGTCAAGCGCGACTTTGCCTTCGTCGTCGAAAAGACCGTCGAGGCCGGCGCGCTGACGCGCGCGGCACTCGCCGCCGACAAGAAGCTGATCGCCGGCGTTCAGATCTTCGACATCTTCGAAGGCCCGTCGATCGGCGAAGGCAAGAAGTCGATCGCCATCGAGGTCGCCATCCAGCCGCAGGAGCGCACCCTGACCGACGAGGATTTCGAG
>JAUYMV010000353.1 GCA_030698645.1 Mesorhizobium sp. | reverse complement strand
CATGGACGGCAATGACGGGACGGCCGCCGACGTGGCGCGCCTGCCCGACCGCGCCATCGTCACCGACATCGTCTACGTGCCGCTGATGACGCCGCTCCTGAAGGCGTCGGCGGCGCGCGGTCTGAAGACCGTCGACGGGCTCGGCATGCTGCTGCACCAGGCGGTGCCGGGCTTCGAACGCTGGTTCGGCGTGCGGCCCGAGGTGACCCCCGAGCTGCGCGCCCTCGTCATCGCCGACATGGAGCGCCACCGATGATCGTGGTCGGCCTGACCGGATCGATCGGCATGGGCAAGTCGACGACGGCAAGAATGTTCTCCGAGGCCGGCGTTCCGGTGCACGATTCGGACGAGGCGGTGCACCGCCTCTATGCGGGTCCGGCGGCGGCGCTGGTCGAGGCGGCGTTTCCGGGCACGGTGCGGGACGGGGTGGTCGACCGCACGCGCCTGGCCGAAAAGGTGATCGGAAACCCGGCGGCTCTGAAGACGCTGGAATCGATCGTCCACCCGCTGGTCCGGGCGGACGCCGATGCCTTCCTCGCCCGGCACCGCAACGCCGGAGCGCCGCTCGCCGTACTCGACATTCCGCTGCTGTTCGAAACCGGCGGACGGGCCCGTGTCGACAAGGTCGTCGTGGTCAGCGCGCCGACCGACGTGCAGCGCGCCCGCGTCCTGGCCAGGCCGGGCATGACCGAGGAAAAATTCGCGTCGATCCTGGCGCGCCAGGTCCCCGACGCCGAAAAGCGCAGGCTGGCCGATTTCGTCATCGACACCGGCGCCGGCATGGACGCCGCGCGGTTGGCGGTCGGCGAGGTCATCGCCGCGCTCACCTGAGCTGTTGAGCGTTCGCGGCCCCGCTTGAAGCGGCCGGCATCCGCGCGCATCGTCGCAGGTGGAATGTCGCGGCAGGAGTGATTCGATGCGCGAGATCGTCTTCGATACGGAAACCACCGGGCTCGATGCCCGCGTCGAGCGCATCATCGAGATCGGCGCCATCGAGTTGGTCAACCGCTTCCCGACCGGACGCACATTCCACGTCTACATCAACCCGGACGGCCGCGAGATCCATCCCGATGCCCAGGCAGTGCACGGCATCAGCGCCGCCGACCTCGCCGGCAAGCCCGTCTTCGCCGCGATCGCGCAGGAATTCCTCGACTTCACCGACGGCGCGATCCTGGTCGCCCATAATGCCGGTTTCGACATGAGCTTCGTTAACTCCGAACTGGCGCGCATCGGCATCGCGCCGGTCGATCCCGGCCGGGTCGTCGATACGCTGGCGATTGCCAGGCGCAAGCATCCGATGGGGCCGAATTCGCTCGATGCGCTGTGCAAGCGCTATGGCATCGACAACAGCCACCGCACGCGGCACGGCGCGCTGCTCGATTCCGGTCTGCTGGCGGAGGTCTACATCGAGCTGATCGGCGGCAAGCAGGCGACGTTTGGGCTCGACGTCGCTACGACGACGCGCAGCCGCCAGGCCGATCTCGACGCCGGCATGACGCTTGCGGCGCGCCCGGAGCCGCTGCCGCCCCG
>JAUYMV010000344.1 GCA_030698645.1 Mesorhizobium sp. | reverse complement strand
GTTCCACCTCATTCCGAACATGACGGCGCTTGAAAACGTCGCCGTGCCACTGGAACTCGCGGGCACCGCCGACGCCTTCGGCATCGCCGCGCGCGAGCTTGACGCCGTCGGCCTGTCCGGGCGGCTCGGCCATTATCCCGGGCAGCTGTCCGGCGGCGAGCAGCAGCGCGTGGCCATCGCACGCGCGCTTGCGCCTGAACCGCGCATCCTGATCGCCGACGAGCCGACCGGCAATCTCGACCAGGCCACCGGCCGGCAGATCGCCGACCTGTTGTTTGCAACCGCCGAGCAGCGCGGCACGACGCTGGTGCTGGTGACGCACGATCCCGCGCTCGCCCAGCGCTGCATGCGCCAGGTTTCGATGCGCTCCGGGCGTATCGAGCCGGGCGTATCCGTGGCGCTGACGGCGTGAGCGCGCGGCCATGAAGTCCGGCGAGAACCTTGCGCTGGCGCTCCGCTTCGCCCTGCGCGAAATGCGTGGCGGCCTATCCGGATTCCTGATCTTCATCACCTGCATCGCGCTCGGGGTCGGCGCCATCGGCGGTGTCAACTCGGTGGCGCGGTCGATCACCGCCGGCGTCGCCAGCGAGGGCCAGACGCTGCTCGGCGGCGACATGCGCTTCGCACTGAACCAGCGCGAGGTCTCGCCGGAGGAGCGCGCCTTTCTCGACGCGCAGGGGACGGTCGCGACAAGCGCCGGGATGCGCTCGATGGCGCGGCTGGAAGATGGCTCCGACCAGACGCTGGTCGAGGTCAAGGCAGTGGACGGGGCCTATCCCTTGTTCGGGGCCTTGGAAACCGAGCCTGCCCTGGCCGCCGATGCGCTATTCGCGCGCGAAGGCGATGTCTGGGGCGCGGCGGCGCCGGATCTGCTCTTCGAGCGCCTCGGCCGTCCGCTTGGCGGTCGCTTCAGGCTCGGCGAAGCCGTCTTCGAGTTGCGCGCCAGGATCGTCACCGAACCTGATCTCGCCTCCGAGGGTTTTGGCTTCGCGCCCCGCCTGATGGTGGCGCTCGACGGCCTGCGCGCCTCGGGTCTCGTCCAGCCGGGCAGCCTGGTCGAGCACGCCTACAAGATCAGGCTCGCCGACGGGACTTCGGAGTCGGCTGTCACGGCGATCGCCGAGCGCGCGAAGGCCGCCTTTCCGGAGGCCGGCTGGAGTATCCGCTCGCGTTCCAACGCAGCGCCGGCGCTTGCCTCCAATGTCGAGCGGTTCTCGCAATTCCTCACACTCGTCGGCCTGACCGCGCTCGTGGTCGGCGGCGTCGGCGTGGCCAACGCGGTGCGGGCGCATCTCGACGCCAAGCGTGGCGTCATCGCCACGCTGAAGAGTCTCGGCGCCTCCGGCGGCTTCGTCTTCACCGTCTATCTCGCGCAGATCGTGCTGATGGCGACAATCGGCATCGTGGCCGGGCTCCTTCTGGCAGGGCTGATGCCCCTCGTCGCCGGCGCCGCGCTGTCGTCGGTCATCCCGGTGCAGGCCGAAGGCGGGCTCTACCCGGATGCGCTAGCCATGGGCGCGCTGTTCGGACTGCTGGTGACGCTCGCTTTCGCCATGCTGCCGCTCGGACGGGCGCGCGACGTTCCCGCCACCGCGCTGTTTCGCGAATTGGGACTGGAGGGACGGGGCCTGCCGCGCTTGGTCTATGTCGGCGCCGCGATCGGGCTCGCCATCGCATTGGCGGGCCTTGCCGTTTGGTTTTCCACCGACCGGCGCATCGCGATGATTTTCGTCGGCGCAATCATCTTCGCCTTCGTCGTGCTGCGCAGCGTGGCCATGCTCATCCAGTGGCTTGCGCGCCGCGCGCCACGGGTCAGTTCGACGCCGCTCAGGCTCGCCATCGGCAATATCCACCGGCCCGGCGCGCTGACGCCGTCGGTCGTGCTGTCGCTCGGTCTCGGCCTGACGCTGCTGGTGACGCTCGCGCTCATCGACGGCAATCTGCGGCAGCAAATCTCCGGCACGTTGCCGGAGCGTGCGCCGAATTTCTTCTTCGTCGACATACAAAGCGCCGATGTCGAGGCGTTCGCCGCCCTCGTCAAGGCGGAAGCCCCGGCTGGCGCGCTGGTTCGCGTTCCGATGCTGCGCGGCCGGGTTGTCGAGTTGAACGGGATCGACGTGCAGAACGTGAAGGTGCCGCCCGAGGGCGAATGGGTGCTGCGCGGTGACCGCGGCATCACCTATTCCGAAACTCTGCCCGAAAACGCCTCGCTTGCCGAAGGCAAATGGTGGCCGGCCAACTATACCGGCGAGCCGCTGGTGTCGTTTTCGGCCGAGGAGGCCGGCGAACTCGGCCTGAAGATCGGCGACAGCATCACGGTGAATGTGCTCGGCCGCAACGTGACGGCGAAGATCGCCAATCTGCGCAAGGTCGACTGGGAAACCATGGGCATCAACTTCGTCATGGTCTATTCGCCCAATGCCTTCGCCGGTGCGCCGCATGCGTGGCTGGCGACGCTCCTCACGCAAGACGCCACGGCTGCCGACGAATCGCGCATCCTGAATGCGGTTACGCGCGCCTTTCCGGCAATCACGACGGTCCGCGTGAAGGACGCGCTCGACGTGGTCAACCGGATCGTCGCGCAGCTCGGCACCGCGATCCGCGCGGCGGCGGCGGTGGCGCTGATCGCCTCCGTGCTGGTGCTGTCGGGCGCTCTTGCGGCAGGGAACCGCGCCCGTGTGCACGATGCGGTGGTGCTCAAGATGCTGGGGGCGACGCGGCGCACACTGATTGCCGCGTTCTCAATCGAATATCTGCTGCTCGGGCTGGCGACGGCCGTCTTCGCGCTGCTGGCCGGCGGTGTCGCCGCCTGGTTCGTCGTCGCGCGAATCATGACGCTGCCGTCGAGTTTCCTGCCGGAGGTGGCGGTATCAACGATCGTCGTTGCGCTGGTGCTCACCGTCGGTTTTGGACTGGCGGGAACCTGGCGGGTTCTCGGACAGAAGGCCGCACCTGTGCTGCGCACGCTGTAGCGCGCGGCCAAAAGAACAGGCGAATACACGATCACGCTGCATTGCGGTCGGTAACGGGTCTTGTTCTCGCCTGAAAGAAGCATCATATTGTGGCAAGGCATGCTGGAATCCCGCCAGCGGCGCCTGGGCGCGCGAACCGCGTCCCGACACCGGACGGGACAGAAGCAACGTTAAGAGGACAATATGGCTGACCTTCGTAACTATCAGGCGCGTGTCGCCGGCGCGGGTACCCGCGTCGACACGGGCATCGACGAGGGCCTGCGCGCCTATATGATCAAGGTCTACAACTTGATGGCGCTTGGCCTTGCAATCACCGGCCTGGCGGCGCTCGGCACCGTCATGTTCGCCACCACCAGTGATCCGGCGCTCGCCGTCGCGACGCTCGGCAATGGCAAGATGCTGACCAGCATCGGCTATGCGCTCTACGGCTCGCCGCTCCGCTGGGTCGTCATGCTGGCTCCGCTCGGCATGGTGTTCTTCCTGAGCGCCCGTATCAATTCGATGAGCCTATCGGCCGCTCAGACGTCGTTCTGGGTATTTGCCGGCCTGATGGGCCTGTCGCTGTCGTCGATCTTCCTCGTCTACACGAGCGCGAGCATCGTGCAGACCTTCTTCATCACGGCGGCCTCGTTCGGTGCGCTGTCGCTCTTCGGCTATACGACGAAGCGCGATTTGACCGGCTGGGGTTCGTTCCTGATCATGGGCGTGTTCGGCCTGATCATCGCCATGGTGGTGAACATCTTCCTCGCATCGCCCGCCATGCAGTTCGCCATCTCGGCGATCGGCGTGCTGATTTTCGCGGGCCTGACCGCCTACGATACGCAGAAGATCAAGGAGATGTATTTCGACGGTGATGAGGTTCTCGTCGCCGGCCGCAAGGCGGTCATGGGCGCGCTGACGCTCTATCTCGACTTCATCAACCTGTTCTCCTTCCTGCTTTCGTTCCTCGGCAACCGCGAATAGCCCAGGCTGGGACGACGATTTGATTGGGGCGGCCCTCGGGCCGCCCTTTTCTTTGCGCCGACGTTGCGCTAATGGCGGCCTGAATTCGCCGGAAGCGATACATGGACACGATCGACATCCGGGCGGCGCGAGCCGCCGACATCGCACGCGTCGCCATGATCTATGCGGACGCCGTCATACATGGCACGGCGAGCTACGAACTCGAGCCGCCATCGCTCTCCGACATGGAGCAGCGCTTTACAGCGCTAGCGGCCAGCGGCTACCCCTACGTCGTCGCGACATCCGGCGGCGACATACTCGGCTACGCCTATGCCGGACCGTTCCGGCCGCGCCGCGCCTATCGCTTCATGGTCGAGGATTCGATCTATCTTGCCCCGGAAGCACAGGGGCGGGGCATCGGGCGGCTGCTGCTCGGCAGGCTGGTCCAGGAGTGCACGTCGCGGGGCTTCCGGCAGATCGCCGCGGTAATTGGCGATGGAGAGCGCAACCTCGCCTCGGTCCGCCTGCATGCGGCTGCGGGCTTCCGGCACGCCGGCGTGCTCGAAGGGTCCGGCTACAAGCATGGACGCTGGCTTGACACGGTTTTCATGCAGCTGACGATCAATGGCGGCAAGGATTTGCCACCCGACCCGGAATCGCTGCCGGAGCGGGCGCTGAGCGCATAGACTACGGGCGAATCCGAGAAATCATGCCTCGACCAGCTTGAGCGTCTTGTCGAATACGGTGAGGACGCGAGCCAGATCCTGGCCGCGCTTCAGGATCATTCCCGAAGCGGCGATCACCGCATAGGCACCCTGCTTGCGGGCAAGGGACGGATCCTTGACGATGCGGAAGAGCGGCGTTTCACTGGTGCGTCGAAAGACGGAAAACACCGCCCGGTCGCTCAAATGGTCGATGGCATAGTCGCGCCATTCGTTGGCGGCGACCATGCGTCCGTAGAGGCGGAGGATCTGGTCGAGTTCGCGCCGGTCGAAGGTGACCGGGATATCGAGGCGGCGGCGCCTGGCGTCGGAAAGCGGAATCAGTATTGCGGACTCGTCCTGACCCTCCGCGCCGTTGCCGCGATCGACCATCCCTGGACACTCCTATGACGGTTGCATGACAGAAAAGTCGCGCTTTCACGGCTGAAAAGCAACCCTGAAATCCCGCCGCCATCGCGCGAGCCGGAAGGCCGGTTGGCATCGCTCACGAAAATCGACACACTGTCTATATTGGTGAACGGCCCGACACATTGTTGCCGTGAAATACCCTACCTGCGGCCCGCTTTCGGCACGAAGCTCGACGCGTTGCCTAAGACGGATCGGTCCGGCGCCGGCCCTGTAACCCCCAAGCCCCCCGCCCACGGGGCTCGCGCTGGACCGATACCTTCGGGTCACTTTCGAGTGAGCCGGGCGACGATCCCGAAGACCTGCGGCCGGCGGTCGCCCTCCTTGAGAGCGGACGCCGGCTATTTCGTCGGAAAGCTGAGGTCAGATCGCTTCGTTGTTCATGATGGCGGCGCCGACGATGGGGCCAGGCGCCCCGTCCGAGGCTACCTCCTGCACGAGGACGGCCATACCACCGCCCTTGCCTTTGCGCGCGATTTCGCTGGCCGGCAGCTCGAAACGAGCCGCCGCGCCATGCCACATGCCGACCGCCTGAATACCGGTGACCGGATTCCAGTAGACGACCCGTCGCCCGCTGTTCTCGCCCTTCGTGATATCGACTGACTGGATGGTGCTGAAGAACACCAGCACGACATGGGCATCCGAAATGCCGCCCGCCGCCTTGCCCGCTGCGATGACGATGCTGTCGCCATTGCGCGTTATGGAGACGTCGACCTCGAGGCCCTTGCCTGTTCGCCCGAGCGTCTTCAGAGCGTCGACGACGGCGTCGTGCTTGGCGCCGTTGACGTCAATGCGTCCGTTGATGACGGCCTGTGGCGTGTAGACCGAGCGGTTGCCGAACGATCTGCGGTAGTCGTTCTGGCGCGCGGTGTTTTCCGGCGTCGCGAGCGTGTCGCCCCA